>NZ_BCPS01000064.1:0-257866 GCF_016586185.1 Paenibacillus sp. EPM92 | reverse complement strand
CGGCGCGCTGCTCGGCGGCGCGGAGCTCGCAGGCGGCGAGCCGCTCGCGTACGCGCGCGCACGCCTCGCGGGCCTCGGCCAGCCGCGTCTCGGCCAGCGCGAGCGCTTCCGCCGAAGCGTCGCCAAGCCCTTGCTGCTCCGCCTGCAGCTCCTTGACGGCCGCATCGGCCGCCTTATAGCGGCTGGCCGTTTTCGCGCTCAAACGATCGCCGTACGGCTCCAAGTGAAACAGCCGCTGCAGCATCGCCCGCCGGTCTTTGCCCGCAAGCGTCAAAAACTCCGCAAACTTCCCCTGCGGCAGCACAACCGCGCGGGTGAAATCGGCCATCGACAAGCCAAGCAGCTCTTGGACATGCTGATTGACTTCGCCGGCCTTGTCTGCGAGAACGATCGTCTCTCCCTGTTCGTAGCGAATCAAGCGGCAAAGGCTGCCGAGCATCGACAGCTCGCCATTCCGTTTAAACTGGCGGTCTACCCGATACCGCTCGCTTCCTCCAGCCGCGGCCAGCTCGAAAGTAAACGATACGGAAAGCGTGTCCTCGGCCTGGTTCATAACCGCTTGCGTGCCGCCCGGCGCACGTTCCACCTTGCCGTACAGCGCCAGCGTAATCGCGTCCAGCAGCGTCGATTTGCCGCTGCCCGTCGGGCCGAAAATACCAAACACGCCCGCCCCGGTCAAAGCCCCGAAATCAATTTCCTGCACTTCGCGGTAGCTTTGCAATCCGCCAATTTGCAGCAATATCGGACGCATCGTACGCGCCTCCCTTCTGCCAATCTATGGTAAGCGTTAAGCCGATTCTTCTTCCTCCTGCTCATCCGACAGCAGCTCCAGAAACAGCCGGGTCAGCTCGGGCTCGGGCAACGCGCCGCCGGTCTGCCGTTCGTAGAAACGGCGGAACAGCTCATCCATCGGCAGCTTCGAAGTCGCCCGGTAGGCTTCGCTCTCCGCTTCCAGCTCCGGATAAACCGGCCGGATATGAATCAAGCCTTCCCGCGTCTGCCGCAGCCGATGGATTTGCTCGAGCGAGATCGTCTCCTGCAAATGCAGCTCCAGATCGATCCAGGCTGTCGCGTCCTTCGCTTCATCGAGCCAGCGGTACACTTCCGCCAAGCCGCCCTTCGCCTTCCACTCCACCAACGGGCGGCCGCATGAGAGGAACACCTCCTCCAGCACCGGCTCGCCGCCCGGCTTCAAGTCGACAATCGTCACCGACTTCGCTTGTCCCGCTTCAGAGAAGCTGTATGCCAGCGGAGAACCGCTGTACCGGATAACCGTATCGCCGCTCAGCTGCTGCTGCGGACGATGCAAATGCCCGAGCGCCGCATAACGGGCGCCGACCGCCAACGCCGACGCATCCACCGTATAAGCGCCGCCGACCTGGATCGGCCGCTCCGATTCCGTTTCTTTGCCCCCGAGCACATACAAATGGCTCATCAGCAAATTGACCGTTTGCGGACCGAAATGTTTCGCCTGTTCCATCGCGATGTGGCGCACGCGATCCGAATAAGCCGCACGCAGCACCGCCTCGTCGGCTTCATCGGTCAGCAGTTCCCGGAGCCGCGATTCGGAAGGATACGGCAGCGCGAACAAAACCGCCGTCTCCCCCGTTCGGGCGATCGGCACGCGATGCACCCTGGGCTCAGGCAGCCCGATCAGCGTAACGCCAAGCTTCCCGGCGAGCGGCGCGGCTGCGGTCAGCCGGTCCGGGTGATCGTGGTTGCCCGCGATGGCAAACACCGGTCGGCTGCCTTGATCGGACAGTCGCGCCAGCGCCTCGTAAAACAACTGCTCCGCCGCCGCCGGCGGATTGACCGAGTCGTAGACGTCCCCGGCCAGCAGGACGAGATCGATCTGCTGATCGCGAACGATCGCCGCGAGCTCGTCGACAAACGCCTCCTGCTCGGACAGCCGGCTGCGGCCCTCCAGCGTTCGCCCGAAATGCCAGTCGGCCGTATGCAAAATCCGCATGGGATTCATTCCTCCTTCGCGTTTCTAGTATCCGGGCATTCGCCCCTGAGGGCTAAAGCTCCACGATATGCGCGCCGTCGAACAAAAAGATGAACGTACCGTGCACCGGTTTTTTCCAAATCGACTGAACCGCTCTCGCGTACAATTGAAGCTGCAGCCGATATTTCTCCGCGATGCTGGCCGGAGAGGCTCCTTTTAAACGGTCCGTCTTATAATCGAGCAGCACGTAACCGTCGCCTTCGTCGATCAAGCAATCGATGACGCCCTGCAGCATGACCGTCTCCTCGGCAAGTCCGGCTTCGTCTCCCTGATATACATCCCTGGCGGGCAGGCCGAAGCTGAACGGCACCTCGCGGTATACGCGCTGCGCGGACAGCAGGCGACCGCCGAGCTCGCTTTGAAAGAACGAAGCGATCACCTGCGGGTCGACGAGCTCGCGCTGCGACTCCGTCAATAGTTCCCTGCGCACCAGATCCGCGAGCGTTTCGCGGATATCCGCTTCCTGCGGAAGACGGCCGAGCGGCATATGCTGCATAACCGCGTGGAACACCGATCCGCGCTCGGCGGCATTCAGCTCCCGCTGCTCCAGGAAGCGCGGCCGCCTCACGATGAGAGGCCGGTAAGCCGAAGCCCGCCGGCCCGAAGCGCCGGCTGCCGGCCATTCACTCGTTGTGCCGGATTCGCTCTGTGGAGCGGATGCATGCAACGAGCGTGCCGCCTTCGCCGTTCCGCCGAACAAAGCCTCGCCGAACTCGTCCCAGCGTACCGTCGCAGCAGCCCCGTCTTCCGCCAGCAGATCGAGCAGCTTGTCGTGCTCGGAAAGCCGCTTCAGCTCCGTCACCGACGTTTTGGAGAACACCTGCGTCGCGTCCGGATGCGCATAGCGCCACGATAACCGTCGCCATACTTCGCGCTCCCAGCGTTCCGTATCGTCCACCGGCTCCAGCCGGGCAAGCGACGCCCAACGGGGATCCGAGCTCGCCGCTTCCGTCCCCGCCGCCGCCTGAACCGTTCCGGCGAACCGCTCCTGGCTTAAAATTTCGATTCGCCAACGCGAGGGCTCGCGCATCACGATCGCATGCGGCGATTCGTCGATTCCTACCGCTTGCCGCATCAGCTCTCCGTCCGGATGACGCATCAGAGCCGGTCCGATCCAATCCAAATAACAGCGGGCCGAGGCCAGCGTATCGTCGGGCAGCGGCAGCACATCGCGGCCGACGTAACGTCCCCAGGTTCCGAGCAGCTTCTCCAAACCGCGCACGCTTCCCAGCAAAATCAGCTTCTCTTTCGCCCGGGTCAACGCGACATACAAGACCCGCATTTCTTCGGCGAGCGATTCCATCCTGATTTTTTGCTTGATTGCAAGCCACGGCAGCGTCGGATAGCTGACACGCGTATCCGTCTCCGTCAACTTCGGGCCGAAGCCGAGCTCCTTGTGCAGCAGGAATGCATCGGTCAGCTCGCGGCGGTTGAACGCCTTGGCGCAGCCGGCGACGAACACGACCGGGAATTCCAGACCCTTGCTCTTATGAATCGTCATAATCCGCACGACATCTTCCTGTTCCCCAAGCGCGCGGGCCGTTCCCAGGTCCCCTCCGCTCTCCTGCATCCGGTCCACAAACCGCAAAAACCGGAACAAGCCGCGAAGGCTCGTCGCTTCGTATTGCTTGGCCCGGTCGTACAGCGCCCGCAAATTCGCCTGGCGCTGTTCCCCGCCGGGCAGCCCTCCGACGAAGTCGAAATAACCGGTTTCCCGATAAATATCCCAGACCAAATCGGCAAGCGGCCCTTGCAGCGACTGCAGCCGCCACGTCTTCAACGCCTCGTGGAACCGCTGAAGCTTGTGCCGCAACGCCGGACGCGGTACGAACATGTCGTTGGAGGCTTGCGCAAGACTTTGCTCGCTTTCCGAGCCGCAGCCAGCCAAGTCCGCTTCGCTCGTTCCGGCTGCACTCTGATCGCCGCTCCCGCTTCCATTCGCCGCAAGCCAATCCCCCGAACCGCTTGCGGCTTGACGAGCCTGCCCAGATTCATGCGCGCCGCTTGCGGATTCCCGGCCGATGTAAGCGCGAACCGCATCGAAGAACGGTCCGTGGCGCCGTCCGATCCGAATATGCGCGAGCTCCTCTTCGTCCAAGCCGACGAGCGGCGACCGGAGCACTCCGGCAAGCGGGATATCCTGATACGGGTTGTCGATGATCCGAAGCAGCGACAGCACAACCTGCACTTCCGTCGCCGAAAAATAACCGGTGTTCAGCTCCGCATAAGCCGGAATCCCCCGCAGGCGCAGCTCCTCGATCAGCACCGGCGCCCACTGCTGGGTCGCCCGCAGCAGCACGACGATGTCACGGAACGCAATGTCGCGCATCGCTTTCGCACCTTTGTCATAGACCTGGTACTTGCTTCCGCCGTCCGCTCCCATCATCGAAAGAATGCGCTCTGCGATGTACCGCCCTTCCAGTTGGGCCGTCTCGAGTTCTTTCGCTTCCGACATCGGGTCGCTTCCGCCGCCTTCGGGTTCCTGCCCTTCCGCATCCGCGTCCGGCGAAGCGCCTGCGCCCGGCTCCTCACGGGAATCCGCAGACCTGTCGATCAATATCAGCTCGGCCGCACGGTCGCCCCCGTCCTCCGGATAGGACGCGCCGCAGACGAGCTCCGCTCTGGCGTCGTAGTCGATCTCGCCGACGCTCTCGTTCATCACCTGACGGAAAATATAATTCGTCCCGTCGACCACCTCGCGCCGGCTGCGGAAGTTACGCGCTAAATCGATGCGCTGCCCCGGCTCGCTGCCGTCCGCCCGATAGCTTTTATACTTCTCCTGAAACAATCCCGGCTCTGCCAGCCGAAAGCGGTAGTAGGGTAAGAACCCCGCGCCTTGTCACATTGCTGTGACAGGTTTCGAAGAACTCCCCTCAGAACCGTACGTACCCGTCTCCGGGTATACGGCTCGCCACTTGTCATCTCGACCCTAGATTCCTAGTAACCCTGATGGATATTATGATGACATTCCGGACAAACGATAAGCATGATCCGGTTCTTGCCGATCCTCATTCGTTCCCGTATCTCTTTGCCCCCGAGGTTAATGGGTTTATTCATGTGATGTACTTCGTAGTCAAGCCTGAAGTCGTTTGTACCGCAGAGCTCGCACTGACCGGCACGCAGCCGATCGAGTAAGCTCGCAGCATTGTTGAAGAAAGGCATTAGACGGGGATGAAGGTCCGGGTCAGACAACGTATAGGGAGCCTTGGCCCTTGAAAATCCGTCCTTATAGAAAAAGAGAGTCTTGGTTAGACCTGTTTTCGTTTCGTAAGGAATGCCCCAATTCTTATCAACAGCGAACTTCCGCTTTATTTTAGCGATACTGGACTTATGCTTGTTGGCAAGGGTCGCCAAACAGCTGTATTCCATAACATACCGCAATTGCCGCATGTACGTGCTCACATTCATAGCCATTTTGTAAAAATTGTATAAACCTCGAAGGCGTGCGTTGTATAACGCAACAATTTCGATATCGGGAAGATGGATGATGGACGGAATGTGGAGCATCCGCCATGGCTTGGCATCAATGTCTTTAACCATCTTGTGTTTGATGATGAAGTTCCTGACGATATCATCCGGCATATAGAGTTCGACACGATCCTGCCCCTCTCTCTTTCTGGCGCCGGTTTGATCTTTATTGAAATTCCAGTCGCTTTTGACCTTCATGATGTGCCCAAGGAATTTAGTCCCTGCTTCAGCATGAGTGATGAGCGTCTTTTCTTCCGACCCTTCAATCTCCAATTCCCGAAGCATGAAATCCTTGACATCCTGTTTAATCTTTTCACTGTGCTCTTTACTGCCCCAGACCGCGATGACAAATTCGCCGGCGTATCGAATGCACTTGATACGCTTGAACTCCGATTCATCCGATGCGTCATATGGAAGATTATTCCTTACAGCGGATTGCTCTTTAAAAAATTCAGTCACGGTCTCGCGAGTGCTTGCGTCGTCAGCAGCTTCCAGCTTCCGCTTAGCCCGAACAACCCGCATTTCCAGTTTCTTGTATTCGGTAGAAACTTTCTTCATTTTCGGAGAACCCGTGTCGAACTTTTCCTTATAAGAGATAAACCACTTGTCCAAGCAGTCCAGATAGATGTTGGCAAGAACAGGGCTTACAAGGCCGCCTTGAGGGGTGCCGCTGTAAGTACCGTTGTACTTCCAATCTTCCAAATAACCAGCTCTAAGCAATTTCCATATGAGTCGGATGAACTTGGCGTCTTTTATTTTCTTTTCAAGGATAGCTATTAGTTTATGATGGGAGAGATGATCCAAATAACCATTAATATCTCCTTTAATGAACCAGGTCGCTCCCTTGAATTGAACTTTGGCTTCGTGGAGGGCCGTGTGACAGCTGCGATTAGGTCTAAAGCCGTAACTGAAATTTGCAAAAGCGGGTTCGTATATCGCCTCAAGGATCATCCTGCATATTTCTTGGATGATTCTGTCCGGGAAGGAAGGATTCCCGAGCGGTCGTTTTTGACCGTTTTTCTTAGGGATACCCGTTCTCCGAACCCGTTTAGGCTGATACGATTCGTTTTTCATCGACTCAACTAAAGCGTTGACTTTCTCCAAGCTGAACTTGTCAGCGGTCACACCATCGATCTCCCGTGTTCCACTGCCGTCATTCACATATAAATTGTTATAGGCCAGGAAGTAAAAGTCTGTGTTGTAGAAAAGTCGATATACCCTATCAAATCTATAGTCAGGTTTCTCACTGGATATCTTGGTCAATAGGTATAAAGTTTCGCTAGAATTCACGGAGCCTTGCGCTCCTTTCCGCAAATTTTATACCGACAAGCTGTCTCCCTTCGCCATGTGACAGGCTTTCCCTATCTCGAACTACTACGGAGACTCCGTTACCTTATGAGATATTCAATCCCTTCGGATATAGCCATATCGGGCATTCTCACTTAGGTAATCCCCATTTAGTCACATCAGTCCAAGCGCGATAAGTTGTCGGATGGTCCTTTCGTCCTTTCCACCTGTCCAGGTGTGCGTCAGCACTTGAGAAGCTTGGGTATCATCTCATATTATAGCATTTATCCGATATGAGATGTCTGACAGCGTTCCATCTATCCACTGTCAGCGTGCTGATAACAGGTAGCAGCTAACTTTCCTGTCTGGCAAGCATGGGCCCGCTGAGACTAGACTTTAAGCAGTTTAGCTTTCATCCTTGTACTTATCTTTATGCCTCGCCGTTCAGTCGTGGTGCGTTAGCTCACCAACTTACGACTTTCCCAACATGCTGCACTCCCCGCCAGGTTTCCCCTTTGGATAAGTTGGGCGGCATGACTTCGATACCCTGGAAGCCCCTCCGCTTAATGAGGAAAACTGATGCGCCTTATGGGCGCACAATGCTCTGCTTCACATCGCCGACCATAAACCGGTTGCCGGGCCGTTCCCGCGAGATCAAAGCGACGATCGCTTCCTGCACCCGATTCGTGTCCTGGTATTCGTCAAGCAGCACTTCTTCGAATTGTTCGCGGTATTCCAGCGCCGCAGCGGATGGAACCGGATGGTCCGGGGTTGCCCCCTCCTCACTTAGAATGCGGAGGCAGTAATGCTCCAGATCGGCAAAGTCAACCAGCCCTTTATCCAGTTTGGCCGCTTGATACCGCTCTCCGAACGTCACGACCAGCTCGGCCAGCGCGCTCATTAAAGGCGCCATTCGCTTCAACTCTTCGTCGTATTGCTCCAAGCTGCGCGAGAACCATTCCTCCCTGAGGGTCGCCAGCTTGTCTTTCGCCGCATTGCGAAGCTCCTTGACGCGTTCCTGCAGCTCTTTATCGTAATGATCGCCCTTGCACGGCTTCAGCTTGCCGAATCCCGCGCCCTGTACAGCGTGATACAAATGCTCCCATCCGTGTCCTTCCGATAGCTCCAGCAAATACTCGATAACCGTCAGGTCGTCGTCCAGATTGGCCAAATACGGCTCGGGGCCGCCCGGCGTCCGGGACAGCCGGATCGCTTCCCGGAGCAGCCCGATTGCGCCCTGCAGCTCTATCCGTACCGCAGCCCGGAGGCTGGACAGCCACGGATGATCATCTTCTAAGCGCCGTTCCCCGAACATGCGTACGCATTCGTTCAGCCAATGCTCCGGCCAAGGATGGCTGCGCGAATCGTCGTACAACCGCTGCACAAGGCGAAACAACCCTTCGTCGTTCTTATCGCCGCTGAACGAGTCGGCCAAAGTCCAGAACGGATCGCCTTCCGCCGCTTCGCCGTACCGTTCTTCCAGCAGCTCCTCCAGCTGCTCTTGACGCAGCAGCGCGCTTTCCGTCTCATTGGCGATACGAAAGCCCGGATCAAGTCCGATACGCTGGTAATGCTTCTGAATCACTTCCATACAAAAGGAATGAAGGGTCGTAATAAACGCGCGCGGAATCAGCGCCAGCTGCCGCCGCAAATGCTCCGATTCCGGATCGGCGGTCAATGCCTTCTCAAGCGCCTCACTGATCCGGTGACGCATCTCGGCAGCGGCCGCCTTCGTGAACGTCGCGACCAATAAACGGTCAACGTCGATTGGCGAGTTCGGATCGGCTATGCGCCGGATGATGCGCTCGACCAAGACCGCCGTCTTGCCCGATCCGGCCGCCGCCGCCACCAGGACGGAACGACCGCGAGTCGCTACAGCGCTCCACTGATCGTCCGTCCACGTGCTATCCTCTGGTCTGGGTATGCTCATCTTCATCGTTCATTCCCTCCTTCTTCGGATTCCGCCGACTCCTCTTCAGGCTCCTGTCCGATTTCCAGCGCCGCAAGCGGGCTCGTGCGTGCGGCCGCAGGGCGGAACGTCCGCGCCTTCTCTCCGCCCGCAGGAGTCTGCGCTTTGCGCTCCATCAGCTCCAGCGCCGTCTCTTTGCCGAGCGCAGGCAGCTGCTTGAACGCATTGCCGGCAAGCTGCGGATCGAACTGGCATACCGGCTTGTACGAGCAGCCTTGACAGGCTGTCGCCGTACCGATACGGAACGGCTCGATCCCGATATGACCGTCGGTCATCGAGGTGCCGATATCGCGAATGGTCCTTCGGACATGCTTGCGCACCGTATTCCATTCCGCCTCCGTTGCGACCGAGGACGTCTTGTAAAAGCCGCCGTCCGCCTTCAACGCAACCGGAAGCAGCTCCGAGTAACCGCTGGAGCCGATCAAACCGCTATCCATCAAGCGAATCGTGTCTGGATCGGCAGTGAGCAGACCTTTCATTTTAAACCGTTTCTTCATTTCTTTCTCGATTTGCTCGGCGCTGATCGCATTCTTGACGTTCAGCAGCGGATTGTGCACGTGGAAGTACAGGACCCCCGCAGGCTGAGCTTCCGTACCGAGCCAAAGCGGGGCATGGGTCAGAATGACGTCCAAATACGTCATCATTTGCAGCGATAGTCCATAGTACACTTCGCCGAGCTGCAGCGCCTTGGAGCTCGACTTGTAATCGATGACCCGCAGCAGCGTGCCGCGCTCCGTATCGGCCCGGTCGATGCGATCGATCCGGCCTCGCAGGTTCATATGAACGCCGTTCTCCAGCTCGTACTGAAGCGGCGGTATCGACTGGCCTGCGCCGAAGGCGATTTCCAGTCCGACCGGACGGAACTGCCCCCGTTTCGCATGCTCCCCTAACATGAGCGCCGCTCTGGCGATCACCTGCTTCAGCTTGCGGGCGATGTAATGGTACCGCTTCGAGCTGAGCAATATTTCGCCCTGCAGTCTTGGCGTCAGCGCATCGATCACGAGTGCCGCACGGCGTTCGGTTTCGGCCGCCGTCATGCCGCCCCAGTCGACGCCTTCGCGGACGACCTGTTCGGCGAATTGGCTGAGCGCCGCATGGAACAACTGCCCGATATCCGGGGCCTCCAGCCGAAACATCCGCCGTTCCTTCAGCCTTAAGCCGTGAGAAACGAATTGCGAGTAGGGGCATGCGACAAACCGCTCCATCCGGGATACGCTCGTCTCGATCGTGTCCCCGTACAGCTGCCGGCTCGCAGCCGGACTTAGCGGCTGGATCCGGTTCGTATACTGCAGCGCCTCCATCATTCTCGCCAATCTGCCGCTATATTCAGGCTGGCGGGCGAACCAATTGTACACCGACCACCAGACACCGTGGATCGGCGTTCCCCGCATCCATTGCTTCAACTGCACGATCAGAAGGGACAGCGCTTTGTTCGGGTGCGACACGAATTCGAGCTGCTCGCCAGCCGTCGTTTGCGCAGCCGGTTCGTTCAGCAGGAGCCTTTCCGGAACGTCCGGAAACAACCGTTTGATCTGACGGATCACATCGGACGGAAGCAGCGACTTGCCTTCCTCGTCAGCCAGCGGATAGCTGAGCCACAACCCGACGCTGGGCGTACACAGCGCGTTATAAATCAAGAACGATTCGTCGAGCAGCCTTCTCCGGCTGTCCTCCGCAAGCTGAAGACCGGCTTCCGCCAGCCGCAGCCGCTCGGCCTCCGTCAGTACGCCGCTTTCGACGATTTTGGACGGCATGACCCCTTCGTTGACGCCCAGCACGAACAGATGCTTGACGCCGTCAGACCGGGTGCGGTCCATACTGCCGATCAGCACCTGATCCAGCGTCGGCGGGACAAGCCCGAGCTTGATGCTTTCCAGGCCGGTTTCGACGAGCTTGGCAAACTGCTCCAGCGACGTCTCTTCGTCGCCCGTCAGCTCGACGAGCTGATCGAACATATCGATCACGCGATCCCACACTTGCGCGTGCTCTCTCGCCTTCTCGGGCTTGCCCGACCGAAGCGCCGCTTGTCCCCAAGCTTCGAGACGCTCGGGCACTCGCAGCCCTTCAAGCAGCTCGTACAACGCCTCTACGCGGTCGCGCACCGCCTTCCGCTCGCGCAGACGGTCCTGCAGCCGGCCGAGAGGGTCAGCCACAAGCCTCCTGCAGCGGTTGATTTGGCGTAAAAAAGCCGTATCCGCCTCGCGCCGGCCTTCCTCCTGCTCCAGCGAAGCCTCATAAACGTACGTCCAGTCCGCGTTCACCCGCCACTTCGAGCCTTGAATCCCGAAAGCCAGCACGTAGTTTTCCAGCTGATCGAACGCATAGCGGCCGACTTGGAGCTGCGGCGCCTCGCCCTCCCCGCCGCCGGTATTCGGCAGCGGTGTCAAGAACCCCGTCTTCACACAGCGGAACACCGCATCATATTTCCAATGAAGCCGGGCAACTTCCAGCGCGGAACGGATGAATTCAACAAGCGGATGATGCAGCACCGACCGCTTCTGGTCGAAAAACAAAGGGATGCCGAAGTCCGCAAACGTTCCGGCGATCAAATCGCCGTAAGCCTCGATGTTGCGTACGGAGACGGCGATGTCGCGCCAGCGCATCCCCTCTTCCCGCACCAGGCTCCGGATGTCCCGCGCCAGTCCCTCCACTTCGGCCCTGCGGTGAACGGCTGCCGTAACACGCAATGCCGCGCCTTCTCGCTCTTCCGGCGACATGCGGTACGCCTGCTTCATCCGGCTGCCCCAGTGCGCCTCCATGTGCGCGAGCATCGGGTTGGCGCGAAACCGGGCCGGCGGCGCCGCCGGCAGCACTTCCGGCTCCCGGACGGCAATCCCCAGCTCGTCAAGCCTGCGCCGCAGCTGAACCATCGTCCGCGCCGTCGGATGGAACAAGTCGAGCTCCTGCAGCTCCTTCCCGTCCCGGTACGGCCGGTTTAAGCTCAGCGTGAGCGTCACATCCTCTGCATGCACGGCAAGCTGCTCGATCACGGCGGCTTCCTGCGGTGTAAAACCGTGAAAACCGTCGATCCAACAAACCGCCTCGCGGATGTAGGACGATTCGCCGATCTGTCTGGCGAGCAGCGTCAGATAATCTTCCCCGTCCAAATAAAGCCGGGACAGCTCCTCCTCAAATTCGGCATACACGCTCTGCAGGTCATGCAGCTTGTCAGCGAGCGATCCTGTCGGCCCGGCTCCCGCCGCAAACCGCTCCCGATAAAAACGGCCGAAATCCGCCGACGTCACGCCATACCTTTTAAATTCGGTAAACAATTGATTGACATGATCCAAATACCCCATTTGGTCCGCAGCCGTATGCAGCCGTTTCAAACGATCCCGTTGTTTATGTAAAATGCGGTGAAGCAGCAGCTTCTTGCCCGTTTCGTCAATCGGCAGCCGCGCCGTACCGCCCACTTCCTGCATCACGCGCCAGGCCAGACGCCGGAAGCTGAGCACCTGCGCCCGAAGCGTCCCGCCAAGCTCCGGCACCGAGATCAAAGCGTACTCCGCCTGGAACGTCGCCTGCTCCGGCACGAGCCAGATGAGCGGAGGCCCCTGCGGCTCCGCCTTCAGTCTCTGTTTAATTTCGTTCAGGCACAGCGTTGTCTTGCCGCTGCCCGCACGCCCAAGCACGAATCGAAACGCCATGTTAGCTCCTCCTCTTCCCACACCGCACCTTGTCCTTAACTCTACTATTCTACCAAAGAAACCGTAGTTCAGGTAAAAGGTAGGTTCTGGTACATTATATCATATATTGAGAAATAAGAACACACGTTCCTGACGTAAACCGGGCAACGCACGCCGCCTCCCGGTTTGGGATTTCCACCCTCCTGCCGCTGCTCTTCGCGCGAACGCATTGCTTTCCTCTCCCCTTTTCGGATAACGCCTTCGCTGGGCGTATACGAAGAACAGCCTGACGCACGGATTGCATCAGGCTGTTCGAAATAAATCGGAACGGTGAACATGACTTAGGTCAGATGTTCGGTAATCCACCGCGTCTTATCGGCGACCGGACGGCGCTTTCCTTCCGGCTGCGGCATAGCCGGCTGCCCGACGTACAACAGCCCGACGAGCGCTTCGTCGCCGGT
The DNA here is from genome assembly GCF_016586185.1 of Paenibacillus sp. EPM92. Taxonomy (NCBI): domain Bacteria; kingdom Bacillati; phylum Bacillota; class Bacilli; order Caryophanales; family Paenibacillaceae; genus Paenibacillus; species Paenibacillus sp. EPM92. The sequence continues at coordinate 245,047 of NZ_BCPS01000064.1, read as the reverse complement.
TAAGCCGAACGCTTGCTGCATGCGCGGATGATACATCGGCTCGCCCGAGCGCCAGATCGCCCCGAGCCCGAGCGCATGCGCGGCAAGCAGCATATTTTGCACGGCCGCGTGGGCGGCTGCGAATTCCTCGATGCGGCTGACGCCCTTCTCCGCCGAAGGCGAAACGGCGACCGCAATCACCACCGGCGACCGAAACGCTTTAGCCGCATGCTTCGCGCGGAACGCTTCCCTTTCTTCCGGCGCCAACTTGGCCGGACTTTGCGTTTGCTCCGCAATGTCGGCGTAGGCTTCGCCCAGAATGTGCCGTCCATTCCCCGTCAGCACAAAGAAGCGCCAAGGCTCCGTCGCATGATGGCTGGGCGCCCAATTGCCCGCTTCCAACAGCTGCTCGATCTGTTCGCGGGGCACCGCTATGTCTTTCACACGACCGATCGTGCGCCTTTCGCGAATCGCTTTAAACACATCCATGTCTTCCACTCCTCCCCATTGTGCGTGATCGCTGCCTATACTCTCGTCGTAACCTCAAATATGGCAAACTTCAAATAATGTCCTTCATCCACGCCCAGAATGCGCGGATGATCCTTGCCCGCCGCCCGAAAATCGACAAGGCGCAGCGTCTTGCCCGCGTCGCGGGCCGCCGCATGAATCGTCTCCAGGAACAAATCCGGCTTCATGTGATAGGAGCAGCTCGCCGTAACCAAATATCCGCCCTCGTTCACCAGCTTCATCCCGTGCAGGTTGATGTCTTTATAGCCTCGGCATGCGCCTTCCACCGCGCTCCGCGATTTGGCGAACGCCGGAGGGTCCAGAATGACGACGTCCCACGTCCGCCCCTTAGCCTCCAGCTTAACCGACGTATCGACTTTGCGGCGGTCGGCCTGCCCCCGTTCCTGACGCTGCTCGATCCCGCGCACTTGCTCGCGCAAATAATCGAACGCATCGGCCACTACGAACTCCACACGATCACCGAATCCGTTCAACTCCACATTGCGCCGCGCAGTCTCTACCGCGTGCTCGGAGATGTCGAGGCAGGTTACCTTCTTCGCTCCGTATTGGCAAGCGTTAAGAGTAAAGCTGCCCGTATGAGAGAAGCATTCGAGAACGGTCGCTCCGTCCCAATAGGGGAACGTTACTTCCTGCCCGCTTTTATTGACCGGCACCCGTCTGAGCGTGCCGTCGTCGGTCAGCTTGTCGACGGTCTGAATGCCGCTGCGTTTGCCCCAGCCGAGCATCAACGGCGCGATGGCCGCCCGGTTTTCCCGCTGATCGAAGAAATAGCCCGTCTTTTGCCCCTCGACGATATCCACCTCCAGCAGCAGCCCGTTCTCGCGAATCGCAATATGCCGCGGGCACTCGCCGTACAGTACGCCTTTGCGCTGTTCCAAGCCCTCAAGCTCGCGGACGGAGACGTCGCTTCGCTCGTAAATCCCCGCCGGCTGCATCACCTCTACAAGCGCGGACACAATCGCCTCCCGCGCGGTCTCCATGCCAAGCGTCAGCAGCTGCACCACAAGGACGTCCTCGAACTTGTCTACGATCAGCCCGGGCATAAAGTCCGCTTCGCCGTAGACGAGCCGGTACGACCTGGCCTCCGGCAAAAAGCGCTCGCGGTGTGCTTTCGCATGCCGCAAGCGATCCGCGAACCAATCATGCGTCAGCTCGGCGAGCGGCTCGTAAGAGACGATCCGGACCGTCAGCTGTGACGCAGGATTATAATAACCGGTAGCGAGATATTGACCGTCATGCCGGTGCACGGCGACAAGACGGCCCGGCTCCGTTTCGCCCTCCACCCGTTCGATTTCCGTGCGGTATACCCAAGGGTGGCCTTCTTCCAGCCGTTTTTTCCGTTTTTATGTAAATAAACGATCGCCATCATGCTTCCCCATCCTTTACTCTGTGTACCCGACTGCGGCCAATAATCGCGACAAATAGCGGAGCTTTGGTACGCCATTGGACCTTTTGGACGCCCTATCAAAGAAATAGCGGAACTGCAGTGTCTTATTTGCTCCTATTTCGTTTGAAAAGGGAGATTCGCCGCAAATAAGCCATCCTGGTTCCGCTATTGATGAAGTGCAGGCGTAAGATGCCCCAAATCAAGCATCCGAGTTCCGCTATTCCATGATGAGCGCTCAGAGGGAGCACCAACCGTCCGGCGCGAACGCATGCTGCCGGTGCAATCGGCGCACCCCGGCCGCCGAGAGCCGCGATAGCCCCGCCCGCCTAGTAGGACGACGCGCCGGTGCTGCCCTGCATCAAAGCGACGCCGGAGCTCGTGCCGAGCCGCGTCGCGCCGGCTTCAATCATGCGCACCGCGGTCTCGAGATCGCGAATGCCGCCGGACGCTTTCACGCCGATGGAATCCGGAACGGACGAACGCATCAGGGCAATGTCTTCCACCGTCGCGCCGCCCTGGCCGAAGCCTGTCGACGTCTTGACGTAATGGGCGCCTGCTTCGACAGACAGCTGGCAGGCCGTTTTCTTTTGCTCCTCGTTCAAGGCGCCCGTCTCGAAGATCACCTTCACGATCGCTTGGCCTTCCACCGCACGCACGACTGCGCGGATGTCTTCGCGGACTGCGGCGTAATCGCCCTGCTTCAATCGTCCGATCTGCAGCACCATATCGATCTCCGCCGCGCCCTGCTCGGCCGCTTTCGCCGCTTCCAACGCTTTCACGGAGCTTTCCATCGCGCCCAGCGGGAAACCGCAGACGACGCTGATCTTCACCCCGGAGCCCTGCAGGAGCTCGCGGCACAAAGGCACCCAAGTGCCGTTGACGCACACGCTGTAAAAGCGGTATTGACGCGCTTCTTCACAAATTTTACGGATCGCTTGTTCGTCGGCGTCCGCTTTCAGCAGAGTATGATCGATATACCCGGGCAGCTTGCTTACATCAAAGGCCGTCATCGTTACTCCACCTCATAACCTAGCGCGTCCAGCGCCTTTTTTAATACCGAATCGTTGTTGCCGTAACCCGAATGCGTCTGCTGATGCCACGCTTCGAGGGGATGCAGCCACTCAACGCCGCGAATTTCCTCCACCTGCGCTTGCAGCGTCCCCCCGGTCGCCTCGACCAGATAGTAGTGCACCTCTTTATCCACGACCCCGACGCCTGACAAATTGAACTGATAGGTGATTGTCTCGAGCGGTTTCACGATGCGGCCGACGATGCCTGTCTCCTCCAAAATTTCGCGGAGCGCGGTTTGTTCGACCGATTCGCCAGGTTCCATTTTCCCTTTCGGCAGCGTAATTTTCCCGTAACGGTCTTGGATCATCTGCACCTGCAAATCGTCACCGGCTTTTCGGTACACCACGCCGCCAGCTGAAATCTCCTTCATCGACAACACCCTTCCATTTATACGATTGCTTTGGCCGCTTGTCCTGGAATTGCCTCTGCCGTCGCCTTCGTCGCTCTCTTCAAGCCGCTGACGGCAGGCAGCTGCGGCGCGCCGACGATTTGTCCGCGGCATTCGTTGACGCCCGCTTCCGTCACCTTCACCCGGCACACTTGCCCGATCCAGTCTTCGCTGCCTTCGAACACAACCGACAAATAGTTATCCGAGTAGCCCATAATCATCCCGCTGCCGGGCTGCGCTTTATGCTCGCGCTCCGGGATGATCTCCAGCACTTGGCCGATGAATTTCTGCGCGTAAGCGAGCTGCATCCGTTCGGACAAATCGATCAGCTCGTGCACGCGCGCGTTCTTCAGCTCTTCGTCGACCTGATCCTCCATCCGCGCTGCCGGCGTACCGGTCCGCTTGGAGTACGGAAACACGTGCATTTCCGAGAAGCCCATACGTTCCATGAACGCATAGCCGTTCCGGAACATCTCTTCCGTTTCGCCCGGGAAGCCGACGATGACGTCCGTCGTAATCGCGACGCCCGGCATAATGCGGTGAATATGCTCGATCTTCGCGGCAAACTCCTCGGTCGTATATTTCCGGCGCATCCGCTTCAGCACGTCATTATCGCCCGCCTGCAGCGGAATGTGCAGATGACGGCACATTTTCTCGGAATGCTGGAGCACCTCGAGCACCTCATCCGTAATTTGGCTGGCTTCGATGGAGCTGATGCGGATCCGTTTCAAGCCTTCCACCTTGTCCAAATCCCAAAGCAGCTTGGCCAAGCTGTAATCTTCCATATCTTCCCCGTATCCGCCCGTATGAATCCCCGTCAGCACGATTTCCTGATAGCCTGCGTCCACCAGCATCCGCGCCTGGTTGATGACGCTTTGCGGTTCGCGGCTGCGCATTAATCCGCGCGACCACGGAATGATACAGAACGTGCAGAAGTTGTTGCAGCCCTCTTGAATTTTCAAGAAGGCACGGGTCCGGTCTGCGAAATCGGGCACGTCAAGCTCTTCGAACGCCCGCGTTTTCATGATGTTGCGGACCGCATTGATCGGCTGCCGCTCCCGCTCCAGCTGCTTCACATAGGTCAAAATTTTGTCCCGGTCCTGCGTGCCGATCACCAGATCGACGCCCGGGATGGCTAAAATTTCGGCCGGGGACGTCTGTGCGTAACAGCCGGTGACCGCAATGATCGCTTCCGGGTTGCGCCTTATTGCGCGGCGAATCATTTGCCTGCTCTTCTTGTCCCCCGTATTCGTAACCGTACACGTATTGATCACATAAATATCGGCCGTCGATTCGAAGTCGACCTGCTCGTAGCCCTCCTGTTTGAACAGCTGCCAGATCGCTTCCGTATCGTAGAAGTTGACTTTACAGCCGAGGGTGTGAAAAGCGACTGATGCCATAATTACCGTTCTCCTCCCATCTCACCGGATTCATATAAAATACACGTCAGACCGACCATGGCGGCGGTTTCCGTTCGTAAAATACGTTTGCCCAAAGAGACCGCACGGCAGCCGGCGCGTTCCGCTTCATCCGCTTCGCGTTCGCTGAATCCGCCTTCCGGTCCGACGATCAGCAGCAGCTTCGGACGAGCAGCGGCATGAGTGCCCCCGGTCTCCGCCGCTTCCGGGCCCATACGCCCCTGAAGCGCTGCGCGAATCTGCGCTCGCAGCTCCTGAACATCCTGCTTCTCATAGCAAAACCAAGCGGCATCCGCCTCGGCGGCGAGCTGCAGCAGCTCCTTCCAGCCGCGCACGGCATCGACGGACGGAATCCGGTTGCGGTGCGCCTGTTCGGCCGCTTCCTTGGCAATTTTTTGCCACCGTTCCAGACGCTTGCCTTCCTTCTTCCCGTCCAGCTGAACGACGGTGCGCTCCGACGTGAAAGGCACGAACCGGGTTGCCCCGATCTCCGTTCCCTTCTGGATCACCAGCTCCATCTTGTCGCCTTTCGGCAAGCTTTGCGCGATCCATACGTCGACGCTTGGTTCGCGGTCCATCGGCAGCTCCGTCTCAACCTCCGCCGACACTTGTCCGCCTTCGAGCGAACGAAGCACGACAACAGCTTCGCGGTTCGCCCCGTCGCTCACGATACAGCGATCTCCGGCTTTAGCCCGCATGACGCGAATCAAGTGGTGAGCGTCGTCACCCGTTATCGTAACCATATCAGCGGAAAATTGCTCCGGCTGAATGAAATATCTCTGCATAACCCCCATCGCTTTCCCAAAAAAAGGTGAGACCGTTATACAGGTTCGTAGAACGGTCAACCTTCATCATACACGTTTTTTCGCTAAAAAGCCAGAGGTCCGAATATCGGTTTAAGTATAGCCACGAACAAGGCCAAAATGTCGTTCTGCCAAGCGAAAATCGGGCCGAGCGTTACCACACGGATCGGCGGAATAAAGAACATCAGCAGCACGGCATAGAACAACCACTGCTGGTATTGCTGCAGCTTGATCGCCCAGGGACGCGGCAGCACATCTTCCAGAATGCGGTAGCCGTCCAGCGGCGGGAACGGAATCAAATTTAAAATGAATAGAAATATGTTCTGAATAACCATCCAGTGCAAAAACGTCAGCACGGCGCTCGAAACCCCCGGACTCATGCCGTCAAGCCAGCCGTACGCGTGAAAAGCGTAGACGAACACCAAGCTGATAAACCCGAGTACAAGATTGCTGAAAGGGCCCGCGAACGACACGGCGATACCCATCGCGCGCGGGTGTTTGAATCGTCCCCGGTTGATCAGCACGGGCTTGGCCCAGCCGATCCCGACAATGAGAAAGAAGATCATGCCCAGCCAATCCAGATGAACGCGCGGGTTTAACGTCACCCGGCCCATCGCGCGCGGCGTCGGGTCGCCGAACTTGTCGGCAAGATACGCATGCGCAAATTCATGTACCGTGAAGGCAAGCAGCAGCACAAGAAAGACGAAGGGCAGTTCGTCAACCGGATACGGCAGAAAACTACTCCAATCCATTGACGCTCACCTACGGCTTTCTGGCGACGAGCACGACCCAATCCTGATCCTCGTTCACCTCGGTTACATGGAAGCCGGCCAACGTTAATGCGTCCTGCACCATGTCCTGCTTGCTCTTGATAACGCCTGACACAATATAAGAGCCCCCCGAGGCGAGCGCTTCGTACACATCCTGTACGAACATTAATATAATTTCCGCCAAAATGTTGGCGACCACGACCTGCACCGGCAGCTTCACGCCGAGCGCCGTGCTTTCACCGGCAGCCCGATGTTCATTGATCACCTGCAGCAAATCGCTCAGCTTCACCGTAATGCGATCGTCCAAGCCGTTCAAATGTACGTTCTCCGTCGCGCTGGAGACGGCGACCGGATCAAGATCGAGCGCGAGCACGTGTTTGGCTCCCAGCTTCGCCGCCGCGATTGCCAGAATCCCCGAGCCCGTCCCGACATCAATCACGTCGTCGCCTTCCTTCACAACCTGCTCGATCGTCTTCAGGCAGAGGGCCGTCGTCGCATGCGTTCCCGTCCCGAACGCCATGCCCGGATCCAGTTCCAGAATAATCTCTTCGGCCTGCGGCTCGTACTCTTCCCAGGTCGGCTTAATCGTCAGCCGGTCGGTAATGCGCAGCGGTTTGAAATATTGCTTCCACGCATTCGCCCAATCCTCGTCGTCGACCAGCTTCCACTCGTAAGTCGGCTCGCCGGTATCAATATCAAACTCCGCGAGCTGAGTAACGGATTGCTTCAGCTCCTGGAGGATCGCTTCGGTATCCGAACCTTCGGCAAAGTAACCTTTAATAACCGCTCGTCCTTCCGGAATATCGTTCAACGGCAGCTCGTACCATTGACCTAGCGACGTGTCGCGCGGTTTGTTCAACGTGCCTGATTCCTCGATGGAAACGCCTCCGGCACCAAGCTCGTGTATAAAATTGGAGATCATTTCGATCGCTTCTTCTGTCGTATATACCGTAATTTCATGCCAACGCACCGGGTATTCCCTCCCATAATTTGCTCCATTTTCACGCATAAGAACAAGTATACAACAATTAGGGATACGGGTAAAATGACGGGTTCTTACATAAACGGTGCGGGAAAGGCTAAATCTAACAAACACACAGTAAAGGCGGGTCCGTAATGACGAAGGATAGATGGATAATAGCTCTTATTTATTTGCTTGGAGCGATCGCGACCGTGCTGTTGATCCCCAAGCCCAAGCGGCGAGAGGCGATTATGGCATTTCTCGCCTGTCAGCCGTTAACCTGGTTAGACTCGCTGCTGCACGTCAAGTTTCATCTGCTGTCATTCCCGGTGCGCGAATTTCCGAAAGCGACCGACCTGCTGTTTACGACCGAATACTTTCTGTATCCGCTAATATGCGCGCTTTATATCGCGAATGAGCCGAAGGGAGCGCTGTCCGCCCGCCTGGCCGCTCTCGCATTGACCGTCTCCGCATTAACCGGTATCGTTGCGCTGCTCGTCACCTATTCGAATTTAATTCGATACGAGCGCTATTCCTGGTACTGGACCTGGATTAGACTTTTTCTGGAATTCACCGTTGTTCGCTTGTACTGCGGCTGGTATTTCAAATCAGAGCCGACTGCCAACTAAACCGAGGAGCTCCCGTTTGTCATGATGATCGAATATATCGTTCTTATGTGCGTATGGATCATCAGCATCTCGATGCTGATCTTCTGCGTGCCCAAGCGTAAAGCTCGAATAGCCTACGCCGGCTTCTTGTTCAAACAGACGATCACTTGGATTGCCGGTCTGTATGTCGTGGAAAAAGGGTGGATCGTATACCCCGTGCGATTGTTTCCTGAGCAAAACCGGTCCAGCTTTACATTCGAATATTTGGCCTTCCCGGCCGTTTGTGCCGTCTTTAACGTCCATTACCCTTCCGGGCGTTCCCTTCCGGTTCGCATCGGTTACTATCTTGCCTATACCTCCGTGATGACCCTCGTGGAAGCATGGATCGAGCACAGGCTGGCGCTCATCGATTATGTGCATTGGGCCTGGTATTGGACGTGGCTGACGCTGCTGCTCACATTTTATTTGTCGCGAATGTTTTGCCTCTGGTTTTTTCAAGCGAAACGGCTCCCGGCATGAATGAATCTTCATGCCGGGAGCCGTTAGCATACCGTGAGCCTGGCGCTTCATTTCAGACGCTGCCGCCCGCATCGCGGATCACGCGTTTCGCCTGCTCGACGGCCGCCTCATCGAGCACGACCGTCAACAACACATTGCGGCGCGTCATATCGTCCGGATCGTTCATTAGCAGTTCCCTGCTGCCGTCCGCCATGCCGCTTGCATCGACGTCGGCGGCCATCAGGACGCGTGCATCCTGATTCGCGCTTGTCGTTCCCAAAGTTAAATAAGACAAACCGGGAAAATCGCTATTGGATAACGGATTTAACGTTTCGCCAATCCCGTGTCCCGGGTATTCCCCCACCTGGTCGATTTGCACCTCCGCCGCACGCAGTGCTTTCAGCTTCGGCACACAGCTTTGTGCATCCTCCGTCGTTCGAAAGTAGGCCATGATGCCTTTCTCTGACATATGTCAAACCTCATTTCTCCAAAATCTACGGCCGTGATCCGGCATCAGCTATTCCTGCTCTTGTCTGGCATCGGCTAGCGCGGCGCGTTCCTCCGCTTCCAAGTCGTCGCTATCTGCCAGCTCTGCAGAAAATTCGATGTCCTCGTTCTTCGCGATCGGCAATCGATTTTTTTGAAACGCCTTTTTCCATCGTTCCGCCATGGTCCAGCCTCCTTTCAAGTCGGTATCCATCCCAGGGTCCACCGTGCAGGTTCAAGAACCTGCTTCTATTGTCCGCATTATTAACGGGAATATGCGGCCCGCTTCACGAAAAAAGCAGCCTTCGGGAAATCCCGCAGGCTGCTTTCGGATAGGCGCTTCAGTCGCCTAAAAATGCTTTTTTCATTCGTTCGAAAATCGATTGCTGCTGCTCGTGCGTATTCTCTCCGTTTTGCCGGGAGAACTCGCGCAGCAGTTCGCGCTGCTCATCGCTCAAGTTCGTCGGCGTCACGACGACCACCTTCACGTGCTGGTCGCCTTGGCCGTAACCGCGCAGACGCGGTACGCCTTTGCCTTTCAAGCGGAAATACGTGTCGGTTTGCGTGCCGGGAGGAATTTTCAGCTTGACCTTCTCCGTCAGCGTCGGAATTTCGATCTCGTCCCCGAGCGCCGCTTGTGCAAAAGTAAGCGGTACCTCGCAGTAAATATCGTCGCCTTCGCGTTCGAAGAAATCGTGCGGCTTCACGCGGATCACGACGTACAAATCGCCTGCCGGACCTCCGCGCGTACCCGATTCGCCTTCTCCCGTTACCCGCAGCTGGGCGCCGTCGTCGACACCTGCCGGGATGTTCAGGTTAATGGTGCGCTGCTTTTTCACTTTGCCGGCGCCGTGACACGTCTGGCACTTGTCCTTAATAATTCTCCCTTGACCTTGGCAGGCGGAACAAACCCGGCGGTTCACGATGCGGCCGAACGCCGTGTTCTGCACGACCTCCTGCTGCCCGGAACCATGACAGACGCCGCATGTATCCGGCTTCGTACCGGGCTTCGCGCCGCTGCCGTGACAAGTCTCGCACGTTTCCGTACGAGGAATGTGAATGTCGGTCTTCTTCCCGAAGACCGCTTCCTTGAACTCGATCGTCATCGTATACTGCAAATCGTTGCCGCGCTGCGGAGCGTTAGGATTGCGCCGGCCGCCTCCGCCGCCGCCGAAGAACATATCGAACAGGTCGCCGAATCCGCCGAAATCCGCATTGCCGCCGAATCCGCCGCCGCCCATGCCCTGGTTCGGATCGACGTGGCCGAAGCGGTCATACTGCGCTTTCTTCTGTTCGTCGCTCAGTACATCGTAAGCTTCCTTCGCTTCTTTGAACTTCGACTCCGCGTCGTCTGCTTTGTTGACGTCAGGATGGTATTGACGAGCAAGCTTGCGGTAAGCTTTCTTGATATCCTCCTGCGAAGCATCCTTGCTTAGCCCTAATACTTCATAGTAATCGCGTTTACTCATCCTTCACTCCCACTCCCTGGCCTGCAAAAAAAAGGAAAGTGTCCGGCTTGAGAAGGTCAAGCCGGACTTGTTGTATGCGAACGGATTATTTCTTGTCGTCAACGACTTCGAAATCCGCATCCACGACGTTGTCTTTGCCTTTCGCGCCCTGCGGCTCGCCGCCTGCGGCACCGCCTGCGTTTTGCGCTTCTTGAGCCGCTTGCTCATACAGCTTCACGGACAGCGCCTGCACGATTTGCGTCAGCTCTTCGCTGGCCGCTTTGATTTCGTCGAGGTTGTCGCCTTCGAGCGCTTTTTTCAGCTTCTCTTTCGCTTCGTTCGCTTTGTCAATTTCGCCTTGATCGACCTTGTCGCCAAGATCTTTCAACGTTTTGTCGACTTGGTAAACGAGCTGATCCGCTTGGTTGCGTGCTTCGACCGTTTCTTTGCGCTTCCGGTCTTCTTCGGCGTGCGCCTCGGCGTCTTTCATCATGCGGTCGATTTCCTCGTCGGACAAACCGCTGGAAGACGTAATCGTAATTTTTTGGCTCTTGCCCGTGCCTTTATCCAGTGCGGATACGTTCACGATGCCGTTCGCGTCGATGTCGAAGGTGACTTCGATTTGCGGAACGCCTCGCGGCGCCGGCGGGATGTCGCCCAGAATAAACCGGCCGAGCGTTTTGTTATCGTTAGCCATCGCGCGCTCGCCTTGCAGCACGTGAATTTCTACGCTAGGCTGGTTGTCGGCATATGTGGTGAACACTTGTGATTTCGTTGTCGGAATCGTCGTGTTGCGGTCGATCATTTTGGTGAACACGCCGCCGGCTGTTTCGATCCCGAGGGAGAGCGGAGTCACGTCGAGCAGCACGACGTCCTTCACGTCGCCCGTTAACACGCCCGCTTGCACGGCCGCGCCGAGTGCCACGACTTCGTCCGGGTTCACGCCTTTGTGCGGCTCTTTGCCTGTCAAGCGTTTAACCGCTTCTTGAACGGCCGGGATACGCGTAGAACCGCCGACCAACACGATTTTATCGATTTTGTCCGCCGTCAGGCCTGCATCGCTAAGCGCTTGACGCGTCGGTCCGAGTGTGCGCTCGACGAGAGGCGCGGACAATTCTTCGAATTTGGCCCGGGTCAAGTTCACTTCCAAGTGCTGCGGAACGCCGTCGACCACGGTAATAAACGGCAGGGAAATCGTCGTCGTCAATACGCCGGAAAGTTCTTTTTTCGCTTTTTCCGCAGCGTCTTTCAACCGTTGTACGGCCGCTTTATCTTTGCTCAAGTCGATGCCGTGCTCTTTTTTAAACTCGGCAACGAGATAGTCGATGATCACTTGGTCGAAGTCATCGCCGCCGAGACGGTTGTCGCCGCTCGTCGCTTTTACTTCGAAGAAGCCGTCGCCGAGCTCGAGGATCGAGACGTCGAACGTACCGCCGCCAAGGTCGTAGACCAGAATTGTTTGGTCTTCGGTTTTTTCCAAACCATAGGCCAAAGCCGCCGCTGTCGGCTCGTTCACGATCCGCAGCACTTCCAGACCAGCGATTTTACCCGCGTCTTTGGTCGCTTGGCGCTGGCTGTCATTGAAATAAGCCGGAACGGTAATAACGGCTTGCGTGACCGGTTGGCCGAGGTACGCTTCCGCGTCGGCTTTCAGCTTTTGCAGGATGATCGCAGAAATTTCTTGCGGTGAATATTCTTTGCCTTCGATAATTTCCTTATGGTTCGTCCCCATATGACGCTTAATCGAGATAACCGTGCGATCCGGGTTCGTGATCGCTTGGCGTTTCGCCGTTTCGCCGACGACGCGCTCGCCGTCTTTCTTAAAGCCGACGACCGAAGGGGTCGTGCGGTTGCCTTCCGCGTTAGGAATAACGACCGCTTCGCCGCCTTCCATAACCGCGACGCAAGAGTTCGTCGTTCCTAAGTCAATACCGATAACTTTACTCATAAGGATAAGCCTCCTTTTGTTTTCGAAAGTTTGTCATATAACGGATTTATGCTATGAGCTCACTTTAACCATCGCAGGACGAAGCACCTTGTCTTTCAGCATATAGCCCTTCTGCACCTCTTCGACCACAATGCCTTCCTCGTACTCGTCGGATTCCACCTGCATGATGGCTTGATGGTACTCGGGGTTAAACGGGGTGCCGACGGTTTCCATCGCCGTTAAGCCCTCCGTCGCAAGAATTTGGGTCAATTGACGGAAAGTCATATCAATGCCCTTCGCAAGGGCGTCATAATCTTTATTATCCTTGCTGGCTGCAAGCGCCCGATCAAAGTTGTCGATGACCGGAAGCAGCTGCTCGATCACTTTCAAAGAGGCGTATTTCGCAAAATCTTCCTTTTCCTTTTGCGTCCGGCGTCTGTAGTTGTCAAAATCAGCTTGGGCCCGCAAAAACCGTTGGTGGTTTTCGTCCGCCAGCTTCTTCGCCTGCTCCAGCTCCGCTTGGACAGCATCTTGGGGTTCGGAAGCTTCCGCAGTGCCCGCTTCCGCCGTCTCTGCGCCCTCTGCTTCGTATGTAGCGCTCTCCGGTTGATTTTGCTCGTTTTGTACGGCTTGTTCACCGCTTTGCGGATCTCGTTGTTCCGTATTCAATGTCTGTCACCTCCTTAACCGAATCGGCTGCGGCCGCGCCCATTCATAATATGCGCCGCCGCTCTCTCTTTTAAATATTAGTCTAACCACGTAGTCGGGCTCAAAACCCTACATAACGCAGTTGGATAACAAAGGTTTAATCTTCTTCGCGCGGCTGCCGCATCTTGATTACGGTATGAATGCGCAGCACGGCGGACGCCACTTCTCCTGCGGCCTGCAGCGCCTGCAGCTTCACATCGGCCGGATCGATGACCCCGAGCGCCTCGAGATCGGTAATGGCGCCGGTATCGCAATCGATGCCAAGCTTGTCGCTGGCGGATGCGATCTGCGCCGCTTTCACTTCCTCGACCTTCTCCAGCGGGTTGTAGCCGGCATTGACGACGATCTGCGAGAGCGGCTTGCGCAGCGCGTGAGCAACCGCTTCGAAACCAAAACCTTCCATGCCCCGCACGGTTTCGCGATAGCGTTCAAGCTCATGCGCGGCGGCCATTTCCGCCGCGCCGCCGCCGGGCAGCCAGCCGCCGCGCAGTGCGGCCTGCACCGCCGAAGCGGCGTCGCGCGCAATGCGCAGGCGTTCGCCGGCGATCTCGTGCGTGCTTGCGCCGACGATGATAGACACTTCGACGCTGCCTCTGCCTTCGGCGATGCGCACGCATTCGAGGCGCTCGTCGTAGGCGATATGCCCGGCGAAGCCGAGATAAGGGGCCAGGTCAGCCGCCGGCCGGTACAGCGCGGAACGGCGAACCGGCCGCGCGCCGCTGTATTCGGCCAGACGGCGCAGCTGCGCCCGCGGCAGACGCTGCAGCACCATGATGCCGTGATCGGTGCAGAACTGCTCCGCTTCCGGATCGACGCCACGCTCGCTGACGACGAGCCCGACCCGCAGCTCGGTCAAGCGGCCGAGGGAGGCGCGGAACTGCTCGCGCAGCTGCATTTGCCGGTGAAAGCCGGCCTCGGTCATCAGCGCCTCATCTTCCACCTCTTCCGGTCCGAACGCATCCTGCATCATCAGAATGCGGGCCTCGTCCGACGGGAAATCAGGCTGCAGGTTGACGGGCTTCTTCGCGATGACGAGCCCGGGCCACACTTCGCCCGGCGACTTGCCGAGCGACTGCACAACATCCGCGAAGCGAAACGATTCTTCGCGCAGCTTTGCCGCGCCAAGCTGCCTGGCGCCGTCTATGATCAGCTCTGCAAGGTCGGCATGCTCGCGGCCTGCGATATAAGCGATCCGATAAGCCATCGGATCGTCCAGACCCTGCAGCGGCCGCGACCGCTCGCTTAAGCTGCGGACGGCGTGCGCGACGCCGTCCTGGATGCCGCGCACGACTTTGGCCACAGGCACGCCGCGCGTCACCTGCCGGGCGCCTTCGGCGACGAGCGCGCCCGCGAGCACCGTCGCCGTCGTCGTCCCGTCGCCGATCCGCTCCTGCTGCGCCCGCGCGACTTGAATGAGCAGCTGGGCCGCGGGATGCGCGACGTCCATCTTCTCCAGAATCGTCACGCCGTCGTTCGTAATAATTACATCGCCATGAGCGCCGACGAGCATCGTATCGAGCCCTTTCGGGCCGAGCGTGCCTTCGACGGCCGAGCAAATCGCACGCACCGCATTGGCGTTATTCCGCAGGCTGGCGTACGATTCCTCGCCTTCCGGACCCGAAGGTTTCATCTGACTCATTTATACCAACGCTCCATCAACTGTGTCATATCTTTGGACAGATGGTCCAACAGCTTGATGACTTTAGCGTAATCCATTCGTGTCGGACCAAGAATGCCGATCGTGCCGAGCAGCTGCCCTTCGAGCGAATACGTCGCCGTAATCAGGCTGCAGTCGTTCACGGCCTCCATCTTGTTCTCGCTGCCGATCCGTACTTGAATGCCTCCGGCTGCGTCCGTGCCTTCGAACAATTGAATGATCTTCGGCGTCTCCGACAGCAAATCGAGAATGCTCTTCACCTTATCGACATCCTTAAACTCCGGCTGCGTCAGCATATTCGTCGTGCCTCCGAGGAACACGCGCTCTTCTTCGTCGCGTTCGAAGACGGAATCCAGCATGATCAGCAGCTCTTCGTAACCGGACAAGTAACGGCTCATTTCCGAAGCGATCTCCGTGTAAAGCTTCGATTTGAAGTGCAGCAGCGGCACGTTCTTCAACCGGGCGTTCAGAAGATTCACGAACTTCTCGATTTCCGACATCGGAATGCCTTCCGGAATCGTTACCGTCTTGTTCTCCACCTGACCGGTGTTCGTCACCACGATCGCCACGGCGGTCCGCTCGTTCAAGGGGACGATTTGCAGATGCTTCAATGTTGTGGTAAGCATCTCCGGACCCATGACGATCGAGGTGTACGGCGTCACCTGCGACAAAATCAACGCGACCTGTTGAATGACACGTTCCATCTCCTGCATGCGTTCGGCAAAGAAACGTTTCATCACGTCGACCTCTTCGCCGGCTTCTTGCGCACCTAAAGCCATCAAGTGATCCACGTAATACCGGTAACCTTTATGCGAAGGGATTCGGCCCGCCGACGTATGCGGCTGCTCCAAAAATCCCATTTCTTCCAAATCGGACATTTCGTTGCGGATGGTGGCGGGACTGAACCCCACATTGCCGCGTTTGGATATGCTGCGTGAGCCGATCGGCTCCGCGGAACGGATGTAATCGTCAACGATGGCGCTTAAAATATGTCTCTGACGTTCGGTTAGCATATTCGAAAACCACCTCCGATTCCGGGCTCGTTAGCACTCCGATCAAGCGAGTGCTAAGCTAATACAAAAATAACAGACCTCAAGGGTCTGTGTCAAGTCAATCCAGCCGTTTGAGCACGGCGATTTCGTCGCAGCAGTGCTGTTTTTTACAGTGAATGCAATCGCGCCATACTTTTTCCGGAAAGATTTCCTTCTGCACGACCGTGAAGCCGTTTCTTTCGAAGAAAGCCACCTCGTATGTCAGCGCCATGATCTTCGGAATGCCTTGAGCTCTCGCTTCTTCCACCAGCTTGTTGACTATCGATTTGCCGATGCCGAGGCCCTTGTATCCGGCCGTCACGCCGAGCGAACGGATCTCGACGAGATCCGGACCGAGACGCGTGTTAGAGCCGCAGCCGACCAGCCGACCGTCGACTTCCGCGACGACGAACGTATCCAGCTGAGCCGCTAACGTTTCTTTGGAACGCGGCAGCATAATGCCCTGCTCCGCATAGCCTTGAATAATGTCATATAAAGTATCGATATCCTGTTCGTTCGCCTTCCGGCAGGTCAGGGTCAAAGTCATACGGGCTCCCACCAATCGCATTATGAAGAAAATGAAATGATATGAATAAATATACAACAAAACGTATAAAGGCTTCAACCTATTTTTAATTCAGACGCCTCCAAAAACTCCGCGAACACCTCGTTGCCGAGCAAAACGCCCGAATCGCTCAGCCGGTAGCCGGTTTGCGTCTCTTCCAGCAGCCCTTTCGCGCACAACCGGCGTATCGTTCCGCCGAATACGGATTCCAGCGGCCGCCCGAACTGCTCTTCGAAGTCGGATCTGCGCACGCCGCGCAGCAGGCGCAAACCAACCATCATAAAGTCTTCCATCGCTTCAACCTCTTCGACCTCGCTCGTCTGCAGAAGCGGCAGGCCGCTGCGCGTAGCGTCGATGTAAGGCTGAACCCCTTTGATGTTAACGTGCCTCGTCCCGCGCACATAGCCGTGAGCGCCGGCCCCCAGACCGTAGTAGCTTTGGTTAAGCCAGTACATCGAATTGTGCCTGCTCTCGTAACCCGGTTTCGCAAAGTTGCTGATTTCGTACTGGCCGTACCCGGCCTCCTTCAACCGCTTCATTATATGAAGGAACATGCCGACCTCCTCATCCTCCTCCGGAAGCGGCAAATCGCCGCGTTCGTAGAGCGAGTGGAACAGCGTGTTCTCCTCTACCTTCAAGCTGTAGATCGAATAATGGGGCAGCTCCAGCGCGAGCGCTTCCTTCAGCGTGGCCTCCATAATATCGATCGTTTGCTTCGGCAGCCCGAACATCAAGTCGATCGACATGTTCGTAAACCCGGCCTTGCGCGCATTCTCCAGACTCCGGTACACGTCGTCCGTATTGTGAATGCGCCCGATTCGCTCGAGCAGCGCATTGTCGAACGACTGTACGCCAAAGCTGATCCGGTTCACGCCGCCCTCTTTCATCGCCTGCAGCTTCTCCAGATCGGTCGTCCCCGGGTTCGCTTCCATGGAGAACTCGATATTTGCCGCCCAATTGCCAAAATACATGCGCACGCGGCGAAGGAATACGTCCATCTGCTCCGGCGTCAGCACCGTCGGCGTCCCGCCTCCGACGAAGATCGTCTCGATCTCACCCGGCGGCACGCTCTTTACCGTCCGTTCCATCTCCCGCTCCAAGGCATCCAAATAATCCATGACCGGCTGCCCCTTCAATATATATGAGTTGAAATCGCAGTAATGGCACTTGTTCGTACAAAACGGGATATGAAGATACACCGCCTTGGGCGTTTGCGTTTGCTGCAACATGCTTAGTCCCCCCCTTAATGCCAAAAGCAGGCGTTCGCGTTATGCCGAACACCTGCTTCCCGCACTGCTTTTGATCTATTCGTCGATCTTCAAGACGGCCATGAACGCCTCCTGAGGCACTTCCACGCTGCCGACCTGCTTCATCCGTTTTTTTCCTTCTTTTTGCTTCTCCAGCAGTTTCCGCTTCCGGCTGATGTCGCCGCCGTAGCATTTGGCCAATACGTTCTTGCGCATCGCTTTGACCGTTTCGCGGGCAATGACCTTCTGCCCGATCGCCGCTTGAATCGGCACCTCGAACATTTGACGCGGAATGAGCTCGCGGAGCTTCTCGCAAATGATGCGTCCGCGGTTGTAAGCTCTGTCGCGGTGGACGATGAACGAGAGCGCGTCGACTTGCTCGTTGTTCAGCAGGATGTCCATCTTCACGAGATTTGTCCGCTTGTAGCCCGACAGCTCGTAGTCGAACGAAGCGTACCCTTTCGTGCTCGATTTCAACTGATCGAAGAAATCGTATACGATCTCCGACAGCGGAATGTCGTAGGTAAGCGTCACGCGCGTCGTATCCAGGTATTCCATGTTGACGAACTCGCCGCGCTTGCCCTGGCACAGCTCCATAATCGCGCCCACGTAATCGTTCGGCACGATGATCTTGGCTTTTACGAACGGCTCTTCGACGAAATCGATTTTGCCCGGCTCCGGGAACAGCGAAGGGTTCTCGATGTTCAGCACCTCGCCGTTCGTCTGCGTGACGCGGAACACGACGCTCGGCGCCGTTGTGATGAGCGGAATGTTGAATTCGCGCTCGATCCGCTCCTGGATGATTTCCATGTGCAGCAGCCCGAGGAAGCCGCACCGGAAGCCGAAGCCGAGCGCTGTCGACGTCTCCGGCTCGAAGCTGAGCGAAGCGTCGTTCAGCTGCAGCTTCTCCAGCGCATCGCGCAAATCGTTGTAATCGCTCGTTTCGATCGGGTACAAGCCGCAGAACACCATCGGATTGATTTTGCGGTAGCCCGGCAGCGGTTCCGGCGTCGGATTCTTCGCGTCAGTCACCGTATCCCCGACGCGGGTGTCCCCGACATTTTTGATCCCGGCCACAATAAAGCCGACATCGCCGACTTCAAGCGAATCCACGATGCCCATACGCGGTTTGAACGCGCCGACCTCAATGACTTCGAACGTTTTTTCGGTCGCCATAAACTTGATTTTCGAACCGGCCCGGATCGATCCGTCAATGACGCGGACATACACGATAACGCCCTTATAAGGGTCGAAGTGCGAGTCGAAAATGAGCGCTTTCAGCGGCTGCGTCGAATCTCCGGTCGGCGCCGGAACTTTCTGCACGACCTGCTCGAGAATTTCCTTGATGCCGATCCCGGCTTTGGCCGAAGCCAAGACCGCTTCGCTCGCATCGAGACCGATGACGTCCTCGACCTCCTGCTTCACCCGTTCCGGATCTGCGCTGGGCAGGTCGATCTTGTTGATGACCGGCAAAATCTCCAGGTTGTTGTCGAGCGCCAAGTACACGTTAGCCAGTGTCTGCGCTTCGATCCCCTGCGCCGCGTCAACGACAAGCAGGGCGCCTTCGCAGGCGGCCAGACTGCGGGATACTTCGTACGTGAAATCGACGTGTCCCGGCGTATCGATCAGATTCAATATATATTCCTCGCCGTCGTCGGCGCGGTAGTTCAAGCGTACGGCCTGCAGCTTGATCGTAATGCCCCGTTCCCGCTCCAAATCCATTTGGTCGAGCACCTGATCCTGCATCTCGCGGGATGTCAGCGCGCCGGTAAATTCCAAGATCCGGTCGGCCAGCGTCGATTTCCCGTGATCGATATGGGCGATAATGCAGAAATTTCTAATTTTCTTTTGTCTGGCTTGGATATCCATCGGCAGCAAAACCTCACTAAACTCGCTTTTTGTACAATACTTTTCATTATAGCAGTTGTGGGGTCTTGCATCAATGCACGGAAATTCCGCGCTGTTTCCGGCTTGCGGGCCCCGACAGCCTTGCAGAGAAGTCCCCCTGCCTGCGCCATTACTTCAGCATCGCCTCAAACAAAGAAACAATGGCGCGGATGCCGTGATAGGCGATGATTTGCAGCAGCTCGCCCGCCTTGTTGCCGACCCGGTTGATGCCGGTATCGGCGGCGGGCTCCTGAGGCGCTTTCGCTACAGGCTTCGTCTTCTTCTCGGCCGTTTTCTTCACCGGCTCCGACTTCTCGGGCGCAGGCGGCGCCGACTTCTTCGCCCCTGCCGGAGCTGCGCTGTTCGGGCGCACTCCGGCGGCGGAAGCTTCGCCCGGCGGCTTCGTCAGCGGACCGTGAATGCGTTCGGTTCCCTGCGTCGCAAGCGATACCCCGAAAAAAAGGCAAAAAGCCATCGCCAATGCGATGGCGCCGAATTTGAACCAGCCGCTTCCGTTCATGATCCTTTGCACGCTCCTTGCCTTGTCTCTTCAGGCCGCCTCAGCGCCCTTTCTTCTTCCCTCGTTTCGGTTTCGCATGACCAACCGTGCCAATCGGGTTCCCCGGGGTTCTCCGCGCTTCCGCCTGTAGCTTACCTGTCCGCGTCCTCAACGATTTGGCTTGGCCGCTTCATTCCCCTAGCCGTGTCAGCTTGGCTTTTTTGCTGACGTGCCGTCCGAGGCGGGCGACGGTTTCGCATCGACCTTCTCCGCGTTCAGGATGACCTCGGCGATCGCTGCAGCAAGCGCATCCGCTGTCCGGTAGCATTCCTCCAGGCTGTTATCGACCCCGCCCACTTCGACCAATACGCTGTTCGGCGAGAAGTTCTGGTTGTATACGCCGTTCCCTTCCCCCGACTTCGCATGAATGCCCTTGGAAATGCCGGGGAATTTCTCTTCCAACGCCTCATGAATTTTCTCGGCAAACTCGTAATTTTGTTTATAATTCGGGTTTTTGCCCCCGATAATGAAATAGATTTGCGCGTAGTCTACCCCTTTGATGGTTGCCGTCGTTTTCGAGCGCCGCTGCGAATCGCGATGGATGTCGAAGTAATAATCCAGATCGGGATGCCCGGCCGAAGCTTCCTGCAGCGTTTTTAACGAATATTTATAGGAAAAGTAATAATTGAAGCCTTTCTCGATAGCCGGATAGTTTTTATCCGAATGGACGGCGCCGATGCCTTCCTTTTCCAATCTCTGCGCAAGCCTGAGACCGACCTGGGTGACGTTCTTCTTCGGATCGTACGCTTTATCCGGATCCTTCTCGCCCGGCAGCTCCGGCAAATACGATTCCTGGTTGTGAGACTGATAGATAAAGGCGACATTCTTGCCTGCCGCAGCGGGAGGCTGAGCCGTCGGCGCTTGCGGTCCGAGCACCGCTCCGCCCGTTTCGCCCGCCGATCCCGGATTCGCCGTGATCGTCCCTTCGCTCCCGAGCTCCTTCCCCTCAAATACATCCGACCGCGGACTGTAATCCTCCGGCGTATCGATGCTTCCCACATTATTCAGCGGCACCGCACGGGTCTGCGACATCCCCGGCACCTCGCGGGCTATCAGCGTCTTCGGATCGTTAGGATTCAAATCCGTCACCAGCGCGAACAAAAAATTCGATACGTTCGATTGCGAGAACGTGAACGATTTGCCGCCGGCCGGCAAGCCCGGTACCTCAAGCCCCATCATATCCATAAAAAAGCGGCTGGATACGGACGCGGCAAGCCCCTTCATCGAAGCGTTCGGCGAGGCGCCCGACACCCGCGATTGCACGTAGCCGAGCACGCCCAGCACCATAAAAAAAATGAAGCACCCTATCATCAACATGGACAACGTTTTCGAATAAACCCCGAGCATTTGTCCCGTTTTGCGAACTTTGCTTAGATTGACGGTGACGGCAGACCATTTCATGTACTTGTTCCTCCTCTTTACCGGATCGCGTCGTACGACCGTTGCTGCGATGTCGGCAGGGGAACGATTCGTGATTCGTGTCCCCCGCTTCTCTAGTAACTACTCTATGAGTCTCGTTCGGGAGATAGAACCATAAATTTCATAGGGCTCGCATGGCTCCGAGCAGGCAGGCGTGCTGATTCAGGACGTGAAGGAGTACGTGGAACAAGCCGTCACAGGGTGCATGCGGTAACAACTGAAATCGATAAGGGCGGGGGAGCGGTGCAAAGCGCAGGGTCTTCGTTCCGGGAAATCGACGGTTCCATCGCCGAGTCAGGCAGGCTCATCCGCAATCGTCTACCACGCAGTTGCTTGTAAGGGCCGGTAACTTGCAGAGGCTGCTAAGCCGCTTCAAAATGACTTAACAAACAGGAAGCCATCCCTAAAGCCGCTGCGCTTTAAGGATGGCCTCTGTACGGGGACCGTAACACAATTGTGCGTGCCTCCCGCTCATACCGATGCTAGTGCGTGTAAGCCGATACATTGTCCACATCAACCGCTTCATGGAGCGCGGCGTTCAGGCCGCTGGCGATGATGTTGGCGATATCCTCGATAAATTGGTCGATTTCCTTCGGCGTCACGAGCAGATCGTGACCTAACGGATTCAACACCTCTTTGACGAGCTCAAGCCGTTCCTGCTCCTGCATCGTATCCATTAAACCGAGGATTTGTCCGGTGTTGGACGTTTGCCGCGCAAAATGGGCATGCATCAAGTCAAAGGCGTTGTTGACGATCGTGCTGGCGTAAACGACTGTCGGAACGCCGATGGCGATGACCGGCACGCCGAGCGCATCGAGCGTCAGCCCCTTGCGCTTGTTGCCGATGCCGGAGCCGGGATGGATGCCCGTGTCCGCGATCTGGATCGTCGTGTTTACCCGCTCGAGCGAACGGGAAGCCAGTGCATCGATGGCGATGACAAGATCCGGCTTGGACCGTTCAACGATGCCCTGCACAATATCGCTCGTTTCAATCCCGGTCGTGCCGAGTACGCCGGGCGCCACCGAGCTGACCGGCCGATAGCCGGGACTGACTTGACCCGGCATCAGTTCAAAGTAGTGGCGGGTAACCATCACGTTCTCAACGACCATCGGACCGAGCGCGTCGGGGGTCACATTCCAGTTGCCGAGTCCGATGATCAACACACTGGCATTAGCGGGAACATTCAGCTTGAGTAGAAATTTTTCAAATTCACGGGCAAACACGGTCGCGACGCGGTCCTGCAGATCGCTGTCTTTTTTGCGCAGCTCGGGAACATCAATCGTAATGTAATGCCCCGGCAGCTTGCCGATCACCCGGGAGCCTTCATCCGACGTGATGTCGATCAGGCTGACCCGGATGCCCTCCTCGTCTTTGCTGGACGTATGTACGCCGGGAATGGCCGAGCCGGAGGCGGAAGCCAAGTCGTGAGCTTCTAACGCGAGGTCCGTTCGCACCGAATACGCGCTTAAATCCAAATCCATGAACGTATCCCCTCTCTTCATCGTTTCGCTCGTATATTGTGTGATAAACAAGAGGGCGTTATACAAAATGTTCCGCTAACGGCCTGACGTTCTATTGCATTTTGATACCGCCCATGTTAGAATATCTAGAGTTGTCAACAAATAAGAACTTTGTTTGTTTGCAAGTTGTTGTAGGAGGTGAACGTCATGCCAAACATTAAATCCGCTATCAAACGCGTGAAAGTGAGTGAAAAGCGCCGTCTGCGCAACGCATCTCACAAATCCGCACTTCGTACTGCTGTAAAAGCTTTTGAAACGGCTGCAGCAGGTAGCAACGTGGAAACTGCTAAAGATGCTTTGATCGCTGCCAGCAAAAAGCTGGATAAAGCGGTGACCAAAGGTTTAGTCCATAAAAACACAGCTGCCCGCAAAAAGTCCCGCCTCGCGAAAAAGCTGAACGCGCTTGCCGCTCAAGGCTAAGCGTCCCGATACAAGCATGCGACAAACAAAAAGACCATGTGCCTTCAACAGGACACATGGTCTTTTTGTTTGCAAGAAGCCGCTCACGCCGCCGCTAACCGGAGCAAGAACAGCTCGAGCCCGAGCACCTTGTCAATCTTCCCGCTCTTCATGCGGTAGTCCAGATCGGCCAGCTGCTGAAGGATGCTCATCAGCCGCCCGGTATCGAAGCGTCCCGCCTGCCCCGCCGCAATTTTGACCGCATACGGGTGCACGCCGATTTGCCCCGCGATCTGCTGCTGCGAATAACCTTGCTGCGTCATATCCTTGACCTGCAGGATGATCCGGAACTGCCGGGCGATCAGCATGACGATCTTGATCGGCTCTTCCTTGCGCCGCAGCAATTCAGCCAGCATCGTGAAGGCGTCTTCCATTTTCATTTGAACGATATGTTCGACCATTTGAAAAATGTCTTGTTCCACGGTTTTGGTGACCAGCTGCCCCAAATCGTCCGTTGTGATAACCCCGCCGGAGCCAATATACAGCGAGCATTTCTCCACTTCTTTCACAAGCGTCTGCAGGCTTGTCCCGGCGTATTGAATCAATTGCTCCGCTGCTCCCGGCGCGAACGAGAAGCCTGCCTTATCGGCCTGCTGCTGCAGCCATTGCGTGAGCTCTGCTTCGCCCAGCATCCCGCAGGGAACGAGCCGGTCGGCATCCTTCAGCGCCTTGACGATTTTCTTGCGCTCATCCAGCTTGTCCGCGCTCACCGTCAACACCAGGACGGTAAATTCAGCGGGGGCTTTCAAATAGGCGGTCAACCGGTCCATGTTATGCTCGACCTTCCCGCTTTCCTTGGCCCCGGTTAAAAAGGCGGCGCCGGAAGCCACGACCAGCTTGCGCTCCGCCAGGAAAGGCAGCGTCTCCGCCTCTTCGATCACCGCGTCGATCGGCGTCTCCGCCAAATCGTATCGCCCTACCGCAAACGCCCGCTGTTCGGGCTCGATCAAATGCTCGGTCAGCCGCTGCACGAACTCCTGGATCAAATAGCTTTCCGAGCCGTAACAGACGTAAACAGGCGCAAATTGGCCCTTCGCGATTTGTTTTAACGCTTGCTTGTACTCCATCTTCCGCAACCACCGCTCCCGCTGCTAGTTCTCGCTTCTCATCATAACAACAACAAAGGGATTACGTCAAAGCCGCAAGCGGTTCGACCTAATCCCTTCGCCCGACACCCATCTATATAAAACACGCCGAGCAGGCTCTAGAAACCTGCCAATCAAAGCGTGATCATAGACGCGTTCGAATTCAATTGTTCGTCTGCTACATATTATACGCAGCAGCCCCCGATGTGTGCGCGAACGTTTGTGATTTCTTCCTCTTCCTCAACGTGTATCCTGCGTCTTGAAACTAGCTTGTCAGTTCATTTTAACTTCCGTTTCCGTAACGGATTGTGCTTGCATATTGATCTCGAACGTCCGCTTCCGATCGGAAATTTGAACCGTATATATCAGCTTGTGAGAGCTCCATTCGACCAGCTCGATGCGAGCGGCATCTTCCCACCGGTCGAATTTGGAACGGTATACTTCCGCTTCTTTGGCGTCCCGAATGACCACTTGATTCGCTTCGACCCTCGCATGATAAACATTGTCCGATGAGGACAGCTCGTGCACCGCCGCAGGTTCAGGATTGATAGCCATAAAGCCGAAGCTCGGTCCGCCCTTCTCCCGCGGATGCAGCTCGGCCTCACCGTCAGCAGCTGAACCCGGTTTCGCCGCTGATGGGCCGCTCGCTTCGGAATCCGGCACCACAGGCTCCTCCGTCCCGGCACTCCCGCCCGGCGTCTCATCCGCCGTTCCCTGTGAAGCCGGCGGCGTCGCCGGCAGCTGTTCGGACGTCCCCGCACCCGCTTGAGGCGCGTCATTCTTCTGATCCGGAGCCGATGGAGCCGCCTTGGTCGCATTCGGTTTACCGGTTGGCGCAGCTTCCCCGGCTCCCGCCGGATTCAGCGCCTCGGCCTGACCGTTCTTCCCGACCTCTTGTTCCGCCCCCTTCGCTTCGCCAGCTGCCGGGCTTCCTCCGCTTGAGCCGCCCGACGCTGCGTTCCCGTCATTGAGCACCTGTCCGGTTTCGTTTGCTCCGCCTGCGTTACCGGCCGGCTGCGCTCTCGGCGCCGCCGCTTGGTCGGCTGCGGCTTTCTGTTCCGCCTTCGAGCTCAAGCTCTCGGCCAAATTGCCCGTCGTCGATCGGTCCTGCTGGAAGATGAAAAACCCGAAGATCAATCCGGCCGCGACGACGCCGCCAAGCACCGGGAATGAAACCCACTCCCGTACCTGCTGACGCCAGCTCTCCATGCGGCGCGTTCGCTTCGGCAGCTCCCTAGCCGTCGTTCGCTCGGCGTCCTGCGAAGCCGATTCTTCCGTTGCCGTACTCGTCCAAACGGCCTCTCCGTTTCCGGAAGCGGCATCCAGCCGTTCAATCGATGGCATGATTGCATCTACCAAGCTAAACGGAGGGGTCACCTTCGGCAAATTTTCCAGCTCGGTCGATAAATTCACAAGACGTTCGAACAGTTCAGAGCAATCCGGACACTGCTGCAGATGCCCAAGCATCCGGCGGTATTCGGTTTCTTCGAGATCCCGATCAAGGTATCTCTGCATCAGTTCGATCACCTCTTGACACATCATCCCCGTACACTACCTTTCCTAACGATTCGTATATCCGTTGTTGTCCTGATGGTTCACATCGCGATCTATCCCCGTACCGCATCGCTGCGTTGCTTGCGGTTGTAATCCTTCAGTATGCCCTGCAGCTGCTGTCTTGCCCGGAACAAATACGACTTCACCGTATTGATCGGCAAATCCAGCGATTCCGCGATCTCATTATAAGAGAAGTCCTGCAAATATCTCAGGACGACCACGGAACGATGGTGCTCGGGGAGCTTGTCAATCGCTTCTCGGATGTCCTGTGCGATATACGTAGACATAACTTCGTCTTCCACCGTTTTATGGTCGGTAAAGCTCAGATCGTGCTGCTCAATGGAGATCGTCGGCTTCGTTCGACGGAATTTGTCGATGCAAAGGTTGGTGACGATCCGCTGCACCCACGTTTTAAACTGGGCTTTCTCTTCGTAGGAGTTGATTTTGGTATAAATCCGGATTAACGCTTCTTGAGCGGCGTCTAACGCATCCTGCTCATTGCCCAGAATGTAATAAGCGGTTCGATAGACGTGATTCTCAATTTCTCGCAATAGGGTAATTAGAGCGTCGCGATCGCCCATCTGGGCAGCCTTGATTAACTCTGGCGCTACCACTGGGATCCCCCTCTCTTGCAACCTAATAAACGGATTCGGTTGCAAAAATGTTGCAGCCTTGTCAACAATATCAGAATATCCAATTGTGGCTGACGGTTCTTAGACGCATGATTTTCCTATATGGACACATTTTTGCTGTTCTACTTATACGCGGCAGCACCGGTTTTGTTTCGTTAAACGCACAAACAAATAAGGACCCGGGCCACATCCGCCCGAATCCTTATAGATTTCATGTCTTAGCGCCCCTGTAAGCGCCGCTTCGTCACGCTTTCGCCGCCGATGCCCCAATTGTCCGTCTCCACCTCGTCGATGACGACGACCGTCGTTTGCGGATTTTTACCGAGCACATCGACGAGCAGTTGGGTGACGCCTTGGATCAACTCCGCTTTTTTCTCCGGCGTAACGTTTTCGTTCGTAATTTTGATATTCACAAATGGCATGCTTTTCTCATCCTTTCAAAAATTGCTTGGATTTGCGTTCCTTTAAGGGCGCCAGCAAAAAAAGCATACCGGCCGCGACAATGCATGCCGCTCCGAACAAAGCCGTCGCGTATTCGCCCGCCTCCGCGATCAGCCAGCCGGCCGCGCCCGGACCGATAAACTGCCCGGTTCCGTAAGCCGCCGTCAGGAGGCCGACCGTTCGTCCGCTCCGCTGCGGATTCAACGCCCGGCCCCAGGATACGGCCAGCGTCACAATCCCGATAAAGGTGCCGCCGAACAAGACCGCGCTCCCTATGACCCCTGCCGGCGTCGGAAAAGCTACAGGCAGGACGATGCCTATCGATTGTACGGCCAATGCGGCAGCAAGCGCATAACGGAAACCGAGGCGCTCGGCCGCATACGACCATACCCATCCCGAAGGAACGGCGGCGAGGCCGACAGCTACCCAGCTCCAGGAGGAAATCGCAGCAGCCTCGGGCAGCCGACCTGCGTAAGCGACCAGGAATGTACCGGTAACGATATAACCGAGTCCCTCTAATCCGTAGGCCGCAAGCAACCGCCCATCCCATCCTTGCCGCAAGTCATAGCGCCTGCCGGCGGGAAGAGACGCAGGCGAGGACGGCGCCGTTTCCGTCCGCTCCGCCGGTACGTCGCGCAGCCAGCGCCAAGCCAGCGCGACCCCCGGCAGGCTGATCACGCCGAGCCCCCACCAAGAGCCCTTCCAGCCGAACGCTGCGTAGAGGAAGGGCACGGCGAGGCCGGCCAGCGTGATCCCTAAGCCGACACCGGTGTACAAAGAACTGACGGCCGCGGAAGCGCGCTTCTTGAGGGACCAAACGTCCATCACGAGACTTGAAGCGTAGATGAACAGGAAGGCGCTCGCCGCTCCGGAGACGAAGCGCAGCACGTGCCAGATGGGGATGGATTCCACAGCCGCCACGAGTGCGGTCGTAGCGACGCTGACCAGCAGCCACGACTTGATGGCGAACAGCCTGCGCCGCGACGGCGGATAGAAGGCCGCGATCAACGAACCGGCCAGATAACCCAAATAATTCGCGGATGCCAGCGTGCCGGCCTCCTTCTCCCCGATGAACCCCTGCTCCATCATCTGCGGCACAATCGGCGTAAAGGCAAATCTGCCGATCCCCATCGCTATGATCAGAACGAGGATGCCGCCGATCATCACTTTGCGCTCGCTTTGGTTGTGATTACGATTCCACACGACGCTATCTCCTTATACTCCCAAATCGGTGCAATATGTTCATTGTAGCCGATTCCTGTTATCATGAACAATAAACAATACCGATCGAGCCCATCAACAATTTTGATATCAGCACTAGACAGGAGCGTGGGTAATGCCATGGATATTTCGTTATTGCAAACTTTTCGTTCGGCGGCCGAATCCGGCAGCATTTCGAAAGCCGCCCAAATGTTAAATTACGCGCAATCCAACGTCACAGCCAAAATCAAGCAGCTGGAAGCAGAGCTGCAAACCCCGCTCTTCTACCGCCATAACCGGGGCATTACGTTGACGCCTGCCGGCCAAACGCTCCTCACCTATGCGGAACAAGTTCTCCGTTTGCTCGACGAAGCCCGTAAAGCGGTCCGGGATACGGATTCGCCGGCGGGTCCGCTGTCCGTCGGCTCGATGGAAACCGCTGCCGCCGTGCGTCTTCCAGCCTTTTTGGCCAACTATCATAGGCAGTATCCGAATGTCGATCTCATCTTAAAGACAGGTCCGACGGAAGAGCTCATCGAAGCCGTGCTGTCCTACGCTTTGGAAGGAGCCTTCGTAGCCGGCCCCGTCCGGCATCCGGAGCTTATGCAGGAGCGCGTCGTCGAAGAACGGCTGGTGATGGTAACCGCCGCTTCGCAAACTTCGACGACCTCCGCCGATCTTGCTCGAACCCGCGCCATCCTTGTGTTTCGCGGCGGCTGCACGTACCGGGCCGTCTTGAAGCATTGGCTGCTGGAAGAAGGGATCGTGCCTGTCAAAATTATGGAATTCGGCAACCTGGACGCTATTCTCGGCTGTGTGGCCGCCGGGCTTGGCGTCTCTTTACTTCCCGAATCGCTCGCCGCGAGCAAAGCGAGCGCCGAAGGCCTCATCCGCATTCACGCTATACCGGAGCGGCACCGCACGGTGGAAACCGTATTCATTTATCGCAAGGATGCGTATTACTCACCGGCTTTCCAGGCATTCGTCGCAGCGTTCAAGGCGCATTCCTTCTGAAAATAAGTAAAAACCGTTCTCCCCGATGGGGAAGAACGGTTATCGCGGCGCGATTGCCAGGATGCTATGAAGTTAGGCTTCCGAGCTTCCCTTCCAAGCGGCTGTACCACTCGGAGATCACGATGCCGCCTAAGATCAGCGCCACCCCGATCCACTGCGCCGCATCCGATGATTCCTGCAGCAGCAGGCTCGAGCAGATCAAGACGACTGGCAGCTCGACGGAGCCGAGAATAGCCGTCAACCCGGTGTTTAGCTTAGGCGCGCCTTTGGCGAACAAGTACGGGGGCAAGACCATCCCGAACAAGCCCAGCACGACAGCCCACCCCCACAGCCCGTGAAGCAGTGCGCCGTTCCAAAGAAAGTGCGGAGGATACACGATCGATACGACCAACGCCGCGCCGGCCAGCATCCAGGCGCTTCGCAGCGAGGGCGGCACTTCGACGGCCACTTTACCGCTGAAATAAATAAACAGCGTATAGCAGACCGCCGAGATCAGCCCGAGCGCAATGCCGAGCCATTCGACTTTACCGGCCAGCCGTCCTTCGAGCAGTCCGGAAGCGAGCAGCGTTCCGACCCAGACGACGACGGCGCCGGCCGCTTGGGGGCGTCCCGGACGTTTGCCGTGCAGCAGCCATTCGAGCGCCATCCCCATCCATGTAAATTGAAATAAAAGCAGCACGGCGAACGACGCGTCCAGATGCTGCAGGGATTGATAATAAAAGATGCCCGTTAATCCGGTAAATACGCCGCTGCCGATCATTTTCAGCATCGAAATGACGGAGATCTCCCGAATGCGATTCCAGTACCGGGCGGAGAGCAGCCACATCGCGGCACATCCCAACAGCACTTGACTTCCTGTCACTTCCGCCGCCGTAAAGCCGCCTGCATAAGCCAGTTTCACGACAGTGGACAATACGCCGTAAGAAGCTGCGCCCAGAAGCACGTAAACGACCGCTTTCCAGCGATTGTTTTTCTCCATGATTGATCCTTCTGTAGAAATGTTCCCTCACCCACCCGCGAAGCTTCCTCCGACTTCGAAAGAACCCCACAAGTGAGAAATATAACAGAAAAAAACTGGGAAAACAAGAGAACTGCTGTCCGGGTAAAACAGGCTATACGTCATGATGCGCGATTAATGGCGAATTTGATTGACGATCACGTCGAAGACAGACCCCTCGATACGGATCGGCACGTCGTATGTTAGATGGAGTCCGTTGGACCATTGCACGTTGAACCGGAAAGTTTGGGAGCCTTGCGCCAGCGTGTACGGATGCTCGGTGTTCAGCAGCATTCCTTCGTACAATACCAGGAAGGAATCCCCTGTCAAATCGACCGATTCGCCGGTAGCAAGCAGTGTCGCCGTTACGGCCAGCGGCTTCGTCGAGCTTGTTCCGGTATCGGTCACATCTGCCGCCAGCACAAACGCTTCGCCCGCCCAGAACATATCCGAACCGCGAGGCTGCAGCGGAAACCTGGAGTTCCACAATTGCCGGTAGCTTTCCCACTCCGGGGTGTGGCTTACACGTCCGGCAAGCCCGAGCGGCAAAGCGTAGAACACGTACGTTTGCTGATACGATCCGCCGTTACCGTCATTCACAGTTAGTCGAAACGTATAGGTACCGCGGGCCAGCGGTCCGTGCGAGAACGCCTTCGGCTCTCCGGAAGGAACGCCGGACCATTGGATCAAATTCACGTAAGCGCCGCCGTTATAGCTGCTTTCGACTTGAACGTTCATCGAATCTCCGTCGGGGTCCGCGACCGCGACCGTAAACGTCGGCGTATCGTGCTCGTAGATCGGCGTGTCAAAAGCGAGCAAGCCCGTAGGTCCTCGGTTGATAAACATCCAAGCTTCCGGCGACCAGTCCGATGCTGTACCATATTGATTGGAATAGGTAAGGGTTTGATACAATCTCCGCCTTTTCCCCTCCACCACACCGTGCATGCGCGTTTCCGCGCACACGGCGTTCCATCTTCTCTTGGAAAGAAGACTTGGGGCTGTTCCTCCATACCCATTACAGGTACTTCATGAGTCGTGCCCCTGCTCTCACAAGGGTAACTGCACTTCGACTTACAGGTCTTATAGCAGCCGTCCCGAATGGCAGTTCGATGCATGGACGTCCCTTGCTTTCCTTGTTCCTTGTATCCTAGCTATCCTATGCAGGCCTTAGGTGCTGCCTCTGAGACTGTGGGCCGGATGCCGCCATCGTTCGGCATAGCGAATTTCCTATAGGACATTCGTACTTTTCGCCGCCCACACCAACGCAGGGTTGGTCCATATGTTTCCATATGTCAAGTGTATAGCCCCGTACATTCGGCAGTTTGTCAGACCGTTCGGTCATGCTCACCATAGCCTGCTTTTCAGCCGTCCGGCATATCGGTCCGCATACCTTCTCTTATCGAGCGGCTCCAGCTTACCTTCTGCCGACTTCACCTGGCGTCATACGGCAAGCGCTGCCCGCTTCCCGCATGCAGGAGTATTAACGAGATGGTTTCAGGAAACATGGATCCCTCATTCCCATCTTCGGATACAAAGTTGGATTTGATATCAAATCCCCGCATTTCCCGTATGGCACGGTTGTAGCGGAACAAGTCGCACATCCCACACTTTCACTCTCACACGCAGCTTTTGACCGGCAGGGAGATCTTCATTAAAATTGTAGCGGTTCGACACACTTGTGGTTCCGACACAAACGCCTCCCGACCATCGCTGACATACTTTACCGCTGTCTTTGATCGTGACGGTCTGATCGGCATTTGTAATTTGGAGCTGCATGTACATATAGGTTGTTCCAGGATCAGAATCGGTTTGGGCAAATATAAGATCGGGTCGTACTGTGTTTTTCAAAGTCGGGCTGCTTTCGGTTCCCCACGGATCGCTCATATAGGCGGAAGGCGGGCTGTTCGTCGACATCCAGCCGATGCCGCTCCATGGAGAGGCTAAATTGCCGTCATCGACAACTTGCACCTGCGCTTGATATTTCCTCCCCATCACCAGCGGTACGTCCATCGTCCACGCCCAAGATGTGTTTTGCGTGTACATGGCTCTGTTGGAGAGACATTCGATACAATTCCCCCACTCGTCTTTTACTGTTAGATTAAAGACGCTGAAGGTCGTATTCGGATCAGGGTCCCACTGGTTCCAAGTGATGGTCGGTTTCAAGCTTACCGGCGTTGGTGAAGCATAAGTGCCTGTCGGGAAAGTTAAAGCAACGGCAGGCGGGTTATTCGGTGCAGGCTCCAGCCAGATGAAAACCTCGTGCCAATCGCTCCAAGCCCCATATTCGTCCTTGACCGCTTGTCTGACCGTATACCAACCCCATTCTGTCGGCCTTGATAGCTGACCGTTGATCGTCGCGCCGCTTGGGGTCGTGTAGGTCCGTTTGTACTCGATAACTCCTCTGTTTGTGCGGTAATCGATACCGGTAGCTTCGGTCGAGTAATTCGACGGGCTAAGCCATCTGTCAGGGTCGTAGGATGCATCCTGCCATGCCACGCTTTTATCCGCATTGATTGTCAACGTAAAGAACGAAACCGGCCTGCGATGTATCGTGACGTAAGTGCTCGACAAATCCGAGTATTTGCGGTAAGCAGCAAATGTATTGTCCGGATACTTGTAACCAGCCGGGGCCGGATCGTCGGGGATCTGATAATCGATTTTGTACGTCCCGACCTTATCCAGCACTGCATAAGGTGATGTTACCGTATGGCCGTTTAGCGATGAGATTCCAGAGTAACCATCCCCTGCATCTAGAAATTTATTCGGCTCGGTGTGCGTGTAAGTCCATCTTGTCATGTTTTCAATCGCAGGGTCATTCTCTAGATCTGAATAGCTTTTGACATAATCGAGCTGCGTTCCTACGATACCGACATTTTGAAGCTGGTTGTTGTTGCCGATGTACTTCGTTGTTGAGAGCCCTTTAATAAGCACATAAGACGTTTCCGAGAAGGGCCCAAAAGAACCGCTAGTAAAAGTCGAATCCTGCACATCCAGCAATGGTACGCCGTTTATGTACCCCCGGATACGATTGCCGTTCAGTTTGATTTTCATGTCATAGTAATTACGATATGAAATCGCATACCCGACTTCGCCAAGCGTTGTTTTTACGCCATTTACGATTTTTACGATCCGTACCTTATCTGCGGCTAACTCCAACCTGTACATATTGCGATGGTCAGCCATTCTTGCAGAAATACCCGCGGAAGGTCCACTTGCAAAGTTGTTGTAGTTGAATTTGACCTTCTGTGCAATTTCCCCATTGTCCAATGTTTCGGATTCGTTGTAGAACTGTCCATAGTTAAAAGATTCAGCGCCTACTGGTGGAGAAGTAAAATCGGTCTTGCGAACCTCAAAGTTGGTGCCATTAGGGTAAAAGAAGTAAAGCTTGCCGTCCTCTAACATAATCGGCGCAACACCAACAGGGAAAGTAGGATCAGAAAGTTCTTGCTTAATCAGCTGGTTACCCCTAATGTCGAATAAATAATAAATAGGATTGGTAGAGTTATTCCAGGAATTAATAAACCTATCTATCAAAACTACTTTCCCATCTCTAGTTACCATTATTCGATTGTCAGACATCGGGTAAATATCCTTTTGACTAGAAGATACGTATTCTTTATCAAAATAATAATGACCTGTTTTTTGAGGTAAACCTATAGGTGTTTTTGACTTCAGATCATAAAAATTGATGAAGATGTCATAATGTATAAAAGTATAATCCTCTGTCCTTGTATGCGTGAAGTAAATCATCGTATCCCCGAAAAACTTGATTCCTTGGGCATCTGGCAGACTGACAACCAACTCACCGGAGGGTCCGTAAATCTTTTTAGCGGTTTTGGTTCCCTCTTTGACAAAGGAATATTTCTGTACTACAGGTTTCTTTTCGGGTGGTATATAAAACACATTGGACGGTGGAGGTGTGGCCTGATCGAAATATCCTATAGTTTCCGCACGCTGCCATACCGGAGCAGGCATATTAGTCGTCCCGGACGCTCCCGCCATCGCCAAATCTGAAATTCTATATACCAAACTTGTTACTTTCCACACCCATAGGCTATTTTCAGTTACATCATATTTTGTGATATACCAAACACGATCTTGCTCTACATCGTAACCTCCAATTTGAATATTATAATTGGTGGTCCATCGAGCGGCTTGGTAGTACCCTGATCCAGCCCAATTAGGGTTTGTGAAATAAACGCTATCCCAGGCTTTCACCCCAATCAAATTTGGCGAAAGAACGTCAGGTCCGCCACAATACTGAGATGCGCAACTAAAGGAATACTTTGTAAAATTGGGCGCCCCAACGGACGGAGTATGCAAATCAACAGGTGCCGTAGGAGTTTCTAAAGCGTCCTCCCCGGGATTGTATACATATTCCTTATTTGCTTTTACACCCTCATAAACGGTCGAAGTTTTCCAGTTATTTATGAGATCAGAAGTCGAATAGCTTTTGGTTACGATTTCAGGCGGGAAGAAGTCGGAACCTTGAATGTAAAAACTAGCTTCCGGCGCTTCGTTCACAACCTCGAATTGAAAATCTTTCTGGTCCGATTTCTGATACCCAACCCCCTCTTTAATGAAAATGCGAATGTTGTATTTACCTATCTTAGTTGGCGTGTAAGAGAAGTTTCCTGCTGCGTCTGTCGTTACTGCCCATGAACTTTCCCCAGAAAACGAACCATCATTGTTACTGTCGTAAGACATGGTGAGCGTATGCACACTTATTGGGTCATCATCCGGGCTGTACGAAGTATCCTTGAAATTAATTGCAGATCCTCGAGTACCGTACCCAGGATTATTCAGTCTTGCCACAGGCGGCAAATCTGGTTGTACATTTAAGGTTGCCTCAGCCGGTGATGTAGATCTGATTCCGCCGCTATCTACAACCGACAAAGTGATAGGATACCCTCCGGCTGTAGGGTAAATAGCTTGTTTACCGGTCCAGTCATACTGTACAATCGTACGATCTTTACGCGGCGAATAGCTGTCCGCGCCACTAATGTCCGGCGTAAATGGTCTGCCCTCAATGACCTTCGGCGGCAACGTGATAACAGGTATTGGCGGCGGATTCTCCGGCACTACTTTCAATGTAACGCGCTTGGGTCCGGTTACCGCGCCGCGTTTATCGATGGCCGTGACCTCGATGGTGTGTGTGCCTTCGACATCGGCAACAAACGGACCAAAGTGATCGCCATAATCCCAAAGATCATGCTTTCCCTTTAGACCTCTGATCCATGCACTGGAGCTGCCCTCCCAATTCCAATAATAGATGACGGGATCTCCATCCGGATCATACGGGGTTTTAGGGTTTGTCGTAGGATCATTTACCACGCCCAGATCAACCCTATTTCCTACAATGACTTCTTGTATTGGAGGATAACCAGCGGTGTTATACCCTTGGAAAAATGAACCATCAAACACAGGTGGACTGTTATCTGGATCCTTCGTTATTTCGAACGTCTTGGGAGTAACTATTTTTATTGTCCCGCAGGTACTCTTAATTTGCATGGTAACGCTAACCGTTCCTGCCCCCATGCTTTTCGGGTACGGCGGCCCCGAGAAGTTTACGGAATAGAGATAACCGTTTTTATATGTCTGAGTCAAGCTGCCTTGAGTTAAGGTATAGCTCAATTCAGCAAGTGAGCAGCCGTTTCCTCCTGTAACCGTAACGTTTTTGTTGTTGATGAGATTGCTTTCGCCGAATTTCATCGTTGTCTTTTCCAATACGAGTTCGCCAGTTATTACTTCCGGTGGAGAATCTTGATCACATGTTGCGCTCGGCGTATAGGTTTCAATGATGACATTATTATCTTCTCGATCCTCCGAAATGTTATTTTCAGAATCAAACGTAATCGTTATAGATTTAGCAACGGATGATGAGAATGTATAACTGAACGTTCTTCCCCATTTCAAGCCGGTCGTGTAAGTCCCATTGAAATCATCCGTTCGTAAAACGGTAGAATCGACCTTGATTTGAACCTTAAACGGCGTTGAAATATCTTGACCAATCACTCGAAACGAATATTCAAAATTAACGGTATCCCCAGCTTTAAAGCAAGCTTTGTCAGCGGTTAGCTTATCTGCTACAATGTCAGGCTTGGTTGGTATTTGATACGTGATGTCAAAATAGCCTTGGTAGAGATAGGTTTCCCCTTCCCATTCGGTGTCTACCTTCATGAAGTAATTTCGAAGCTCCGCATGTTGACTGGTAGTATCTGGAAAAGCTTCATAATCGACTACTTCTTCTAAATTATTCGATAAGTTTCGAAATACTTTAACCATACCTTTGTTATTTGCAGATGGCCCCCAATCGAAAGGAGTTGGAAGGGGAACAGCACGTACATCTGGTTTAGAACTTGCTCTTGAAATGCGAATGTTTACAACATCATTAGATGAAATCGTTGTAGCAGTTCCATTTCCAATTTTGGTTTTATCATCATAAAACTTTGTTGGCGGCTCCGCTTCATACGCAGCTGTGGCAGCAGCCCCTCTCCCGTTCCAATCAGGGGCTATCCCATCCGTACCATTGTACCGCAAATCCCGGCCATTAAGAGGGGGAGCCGAATCATAGGATTGGGGAGTGTTTGATGCCAAAGCTTGATCGGGTTGACGAATATATCCGGTCGAAGGTACTGTGCCAGGATAGTCGCTTGCTCCATCACCGTTCGTATCCGTTGATGGGTTAGCATCAAATTGCCATATCGCTGTTTTTTCCCCTTTATGCTCCCATCTTTTCCCGCTGGGCAGCCTATAGATATAATGACCCGGATTGGTGTCCATTTTTCCGTAAACGGTTTGCTGCTTACCGTCCAAATTATTAATGGACAAGCTGTATCCGTTTAAGGTAGCTACCGAGGATTTATCAGCGCCATGAAACATAAACTTCCACGATGTGATGTTACCTTTAACTAAAGAACCCACATCCACATTTACGGATTTTCTGGTATCCTTTGAATGCATCATAGGAAGTTCGGCACTTGATCCCGTTGTGTTGGAGCTGGAAAAATCAACAAAAACTCGAACGCTCTGCTCTGTAGCGGCGTTTGCAGACGGAATCAAATCCAGCGGAAGACAAGAAGTCACAATGGTTATAAGAACGATATAACGTATCGCTTTGAATATAAGTTTTTTATAAGCCATTGAAATACCGCCTTTGTGAACTACTCGTTGTACATAAGATTCAATTGTTTAGATGGTAAGTGAATCTCAATTAATGGATATCCTCCTTCTGCAAAGAACCCATCTAATTTCTCTCTCTCGAATCTAAATGAAACCCAACCAGTATATTCTCCATCTTTATTCGTTTTGAAATTTACAATGTTGTCTTGACTAGCCTTCGCTGTATTTCCAAGTAATGTAGTAATAATTTGCCTTGGCCAAATAATATTTTCTTCTTGTGTAGCTTTATTCTTTAAAGTAATGTACGCCCCCATAACATAAGGGTATCCCCAATAGTCGGAAGCCATTTCCTCAAATAAATCAAAATATGCAGAATCAGGCTTCTTTGTATCAACAACAACCATCTTGTGAATCGTTAACTCCAAATGGTCATTTATTTTTTCCGTAACAGGGAGCGTTTTAATCCTCATATTCCACACGGTTTCAAAGTTGCTACCGCGCAGATCAATTTCCGCATTACTCGCCGCGTACTTGTCCACCTGTAGCTTCTCCCCGTTATTCACCTTCAAGATCCGGTCGATGATCGTAACGGATTGCGCCCTCGTTGTGGGCGCATCCACGGCCAGTTCGCCATTGGCCAAACCTTGAATCAAGCCGGTCTTCGTCGCATTGAACATGACCGAAGCATTGTCGATATTGAATTCCTTCTTCTGCAGATCTGCATCCGTTGCGCGTACCGCAATGCGGGACATTTCCAGCCGTGTGATCGGCGCGTTCCAGTCTTCTGTAGCAAAGTCTCGGTCCCGCGTGATTCCCGCATCCGTGAGTGCCTTAACATAGGCTTTGTACCAGCCCGAACCTTGCTCAACCGAATCCAACTTGAGTTTTAAAGCTGTTGCCGTCATCTTCATGAACTCGGCACGGCTAACGCTTTGTTCAGGCTTAAACGAACCGTCAGGGTATCCATCCACAACTTTGAGTTGAATGGCCTTGTTAATCGCATCAGCGCCCCAATGTCCAGCCGTATCAGAAAAACTCGCCCGACTTTTCTCAATGCCAACGTATAGTCCCAATACTGCAACGATCGATAACGAAATAATTCTTTTTTTCCTCATAATTATTAGCTCCTTTAGTAATCAATTATTGAGCGGCCAATAAACCCGGCTAACGTTTTGCTCAGATTTAATAGTGCCATCGATGTAGCCGTCAACATACTTTTTCATCAATCGCCTGATGGATTTGATCGTCAGCCCAATGCCCGTCCACTTCGCTCAAAGTCGTTTCAGTTACATAAATAGACAATATCGATGCGTTCATCGTTAAAAAGACATGTACTGCGATATTGGATTGTTGTCGTTTTTACTCGATAATATCGATATCACCCTCAACATAAAATCCGATTTAACCCTTTCTTTCGATCTGAATATATGGGTATTTTATCCTAATTTACATATTCCTTCAATCCACTTGTCACCTCATTCCAACTTCCTGCGAACGGAGATTTGCCCCTCCTTCACCATCATTTGCACCTCCCCGTGGCGGTCCGTTCGGTGAATCAGCGTACCGCGGCTGCTTAACCGCTCCGTCACCTGCGGACTCGGGTGCCCGTACACATTGTTCGCTCCGGCGGAGATGACCGCTTGTTTCGGCCGCCAAGCTTCCAACCATGGGTCGGCGGTTGACGATTTACTTCCGTGGTGGGCGACTTTCAACACATCGATCGGCTGTTCCAGCAAATGCAAGCCTCCCCCCTGCTCCGGAGTTAGTGCGGACCAACGTTCCAGCAGCTCCAGTTCCTGCTTCACTCCGATATCTCCCGTAAAAAGCCATCGCGTTCCGCCCATCTTCATCATGAATACGAGCGAGATCGGATTTTGATCGGATTCCAACCGGACCGTCGTGCGTTCCGGCTGCGCCATCTCACTGAAGGGAAATAAAAATAACAGCTCGGTATCCGCCCCGACCTTCAACCGGTCTCCGGCTTGTATCGGGACAAGCTGAGTGCCCCGGGCAAGTGCCGTTTCAAACAACTGCTTCACCTTCGGGATTGGCTTCAACGTTCCGTTAAACAGCAGCCTTTTCACCGGAATGTCTTCCAGGACCGCCTGCAGCCCCCCGAAATGATCCTCGTCCTGATGCGTCACGATGAGCTCGTCGATCTGCTGGATGCCGCGCTTTTTCAGAAGCGGCACGAGCGTTTTGCGGCCGATCTCATATGGGTCTCTCCGCTCCTTCCATGATTCCCCGGGCTTGCGAAACGACACCGTTCCCCCGCCGTCGACCAAGATGTGTCTGGCCTCTCCAGGAGAATGGATCAAGATGCTGTCCCCTTGTCCGACGTCAATAAACTGCACCTTGCCCTGCCGCGAATATTCCTGCAGCGGACGGTACCCTGCCCACAACACCAGTCCTAAGCCAATGACAGCCCCAGGCAGCAGGACACGGCGGTTCCATCGATGCAAGCGTGTTTTCCAGTGCATAACAAGAACCGAATCCAGCATAGGCCCGCTGTCTTCCGAAGCGGATTCAACTTGCTGCTTCCTTTGCAGCCCCAGCCATACAAGCCCCGCCAGCCCTCCGTAATAGAAGACCATCCAACCGACGGTTGGACTGGGCCAAATCGTCTGAAACAACCGCAGCTCGCTGCACCAAGTCACAACCGCAAATAACAGCCCGTTGACCTTCTCCACGATCCAGGCCAGTATGCCGCCCGCCTCCATAGACACGAATCCAAGCAGCATGGCAACCGTTCCGACCGGCATGACAACTAAACTGAAAACCGGAACGAGCGCCAAGTTGGCGGCAAAGGACAGCAGCGAAAATTGATTGAAATAATAGATCGTCAGCGGAAACGATACGAATTGTGCGACAAGCGTGATCGACAAGGCGTCGCGCAGCTTCACATTCGTGACCGGAAGCAGCTTGCTCACCTTCGGCACAAGAACGATAATGCCGATCGTCACGAGAAACGAGAGCTGAAAACTGACATCGGTCAAGTAATAGGGATGCCACGCGAGCATGGCAAGTCCGGTGATGAACGCGAGGTGCAGGCCGTCCTTCAACCGGTTACGGTAAGCCGCGTACAGGCCGATCATCGCCATCATCCCGGCGCGGACGATGGAAGGAGAGCCCCCGGTTGCCGCTATATAGAGCGGGATAAAGCCCATCGCCGTCCACAGATAGGTCTCACGGGTCAATCCGATGCGCCGCAGCAGCCAGATCAGGCAGCCTAGAAAGATCGCTACGTTTAATCCGGAAATCGCAATAATATGCGTCAAACCAAGCCGGGAAAAAGCGTCGAATTGCTCCGGGTCGATCTCATCCGTCAAGCCGATCAGCATGCCTTTCATAAAGCCGCTTTGTTCTTCGGGAAACAACGCGTCCACTTTCGAAGCGAGCGCGTCCCGAAAACGGTCGTTCCACCTCCCGAGCCGCCACACTCCCCAATCGCCGCGACCTGGGGCCGTCACGACGATTGCTTCCGTTCCTTTGACGGTCAACTGCCAATGAATATGGTGCATATACAAATATCGCCGGTAATCAAACGCGCCGAAATTGCGTGCCTCTGACGGCCGTTTCAGCGTTCCCGTCATTTCAATCCGGTCCCCGCGCCGCCAGCTCGCAGCCATGAGCTGTTCCTCCTGCTTCAACAAGCGTACGGACACCTGCAGCTTCTCGCCCCTAGCTTCACCGCCCTCCTCACCTACCCTTTGCGCGTCCGGCAGCTTAACCGATTCCGCCACCGCCTGAAAGGAAACGCGATCTCCGTCCACCGTTACCGGCGTCACAAGGCGACCGCGGAAAGCGACCTGCTCCACCTCCTCGGCGGCCGGAGCGATAAGGGTCCGGTTTCGATCATCGTACGCCCCATACCAGCCGGCAGCCGTCAGCACGGTAACCGCGGCAAGCAGCCACATCCAGCCTCTCGGCTTCGCCGCCGCAAGAAGCGCGCTGAACGCGATACCGGCTAAGGCCATATATATCCCTGCGGTTTGCAGACCCCACACGTACGCCAATACATAGCCGAGCGTCCAACACAGCACGATCAGAACGACCGGTCTTTCGGCCAAACCCAAGTCCCATCTCCCCCTGCATAAGCAAAAAAAAGAACCTCCCGTCATTCGCCTGTCGGCAAATCATTTGGAGGTTCTTCCTCTTGGCAATCGATTAATTTTTCACTTCGGCTAACGTACCGGACGGCGGTTCATATTCTGCCATACGCCGGAACGTCAATCCTTTTTGGGCCATTAACGCGCTGACTTTCTCGCTGTCCTTCGGATACGCCCGATGGTACACGATCTCCACAATGCCGCTGTTCGCCAGCATGTTGGCACACGTCCAGCACGGTTGATCGGTCACATACACGCTCGAGCCTTCCCGGTCCTCGCGGTCGGTGAACAGCAGCAGGTTTTGCTCCGCATGAATCGTGCGGATGCATCGCTGCTTCTTGATTACCTGCTCTCCGCTTGCTGTATCGACGAGCTCGTATTCTTCAACGAGCATGCAGCCTGCTTCCGAGCAATCCAGCACGCCCGACGGGGCTCCGTTGTAGGCGGTGCCCAGCAGTTTTTTGCCCTGCACGAGCACAGCCCCGACGTGCCTGCGGCCGCATTGCGATCGAGTAGACGCCATATAAGCGATATCCATAAAATAAGTGTCCCAGTCTTTGCGTCGAGTCATGGTCAAGCTCTTCTCCTTTACTGCTGGCTTGCTTGGATTGCTTGGTCCAAATCATAGAGGATATCATCAATCGCCTCGGTGCCGACCGATAAACGTATCATGCCTGGCAATACACCGGCCGAAGCCTGCTCCTGCTCCGAGAGCTGCTGATGCGTCGTGCTGGCGGGGTGAATGATCAGCGA
This sequence comes from Paenibacillus sp. EPM92, assembly GCF_016586185.1. Taxonomy (NCBI): domain Bacteria; kingdom Bacillati; phylum Bacillota; class Bacilli; order Caryophanales; family Paenibacillaceae; genus Paenibacillus; species Paenibacillus sp. EPM92. The sequence continues at coordinate 202,816 of NZ_BCPS01000064.1, read as the reverse complement.
CTTCGAATCGCCCACGTTAGCCAGATGAGAGAACAACTGCACCGCATTGATCAGCTTCCGGCCGGCTTCGACGCCGCCCTGAATGCCGAACGTCAGAATTGCGCCCTGGCCTTTCGGCAAATATTTCTGAGCAAGCGAGTAGGACGGATGGCTTTCCAGACCGGCATAGCTGACCCATTCCACGGACGGGTGCTTTTCCAGAAAGCGGGCCACGGCCAATGCATTGGTGCTGTGCCGCTCCATACGCAGATGCAGCGTCTCGAGTCCTTGCAGCAGCTGGAAAGAGTTGAACGGCGAGATCGCCGCCCCCATATCGCGCAGCAGCTGCACCCGAGCTTTGATAATATAGGCGATCGGTCCAACCGCTTCCGTATAGACGAGGCCATGGTAGCTCGGATCGGCTTCGGTCAAGCCCGGAAACTTACCGCTCGCTTTCCAATCGAAGCGGCCGCCGTCCACGATCACGCCCCCGATGGACGTCCCGTGTCCGCCGATAAATTTCGTCGCCGAATGAACAACGATATCGGCGCCGTGTTCGATCGGACGAAGCAAATACGGGCTTGGGAACGTGTTGTCGACGATTAACGGAATGCCGTGTTCGTGCGCAATTGCAGCAACCGCTTCCACATCGAACACATCGCCCCTTGGATTGCCGATCGTCTCGGCAAACACAGCTTTCGTGTTCGGCGTGATCGCTCGGCGGAAATTTTCCGGATCGGCGGGATCGACGAAATGGACGCGAATACCAAGCTTCGCCAGCGTAATCGCAAATAAATTATAAGTGCCGCCATACAGGCTGGAGGCGGAGACGATCTCATCTCCCGCTCCGGCAATATTTAAGATGGAGTAGGTGATCGCAGCTTGTCCGGATGCGGTAGCGAGGGCCGCCAGCCCGCCTTCAAGCGCTGCCACCCGCTTCTCGAAAACGTCCGTGGTCGGGTTCATTAAGCGGGTATATATGTTACCGAACTCTTTCAAACCGAACAAATTGGCCGCGTGATCCGTATCCCGGAATCCGTAGGACGTTGTTTGATACAAGGGTACCGCTCGGGATCTCGTCGTCGGATCGATTTCCTGGCCGGCATGAACAGCTAACGTTTCCAAAGCAAGCTTGCGTTCTGACATGAGTGCAAATCCTCCTTCAAATTGGCATGAATTGGATGAGAAACAACTCTATTGTCGCACATCTCTCGCAAAAACGAAAGCAGGCACCGCGTTAGAAACGTCCGGACCGGCCATATTTCCAAAATGATTAAAAGCAAGGCATCACTCGGTCCCGACCGTGACGAGCGGCTTCAGCTTGTTCAACGTCTTCTCGCCGATCCCCTTCACCTCCCCGAGCTGATCCACCGAGCGAAACGAACCGCCGAGCTTGCTGCGCAGCTCGATAATCGCCTGTGCGCGGCTCGGCCCGATGCCCGGCAATGCATCGAGCTGGTCGGCCGACGCCAGATTCAGGTTCAGCTTGCCGCCGCTTGCGCCCGGAGCGGGCTGCGCTGCACCGGGGTCCGTGCCTGCGGAAGGCAATTGCTTCTTCGCTCCCTCCGGCGCGTCGTTCGCCGGTTCGTTCGGCTTCCCTTTCTCCGCCTCCGCCGGCTTCAACGCCTCCGACGCAGTTCCTGCTCCCGGGCCACTCGGGGCCTTTCCATCCTCCGCTTTCTGGGCCTCCGCTTTCTGGGCCTCCGCTTTCCCATCCTCCGCTTTCCCGGTCCCCGCTTCCGCGCCCGACTGCTCTTGAAGCATACGGCGCATCGCCTCGTCGACCGTGACAAAGCCCGCGTCAGGAACTGCAAACAGAATAGGCTTCAGCGCAAAGCCGACAATCAGCAGCGCAAGCAAGCCCGCCATCCCGAGCCAAATTCCGCCGAAACGGGGAGAATGACCGTTTCCCATCTTCATCCCTTCCTTCTAACTGGAAAAATGATGCATATTTTCAAACGCCCCCCTATATAATGGAAAAAGGCTGCAATCTATTCAGGGGGGATGGTCATGCGAGTAGGATTCATAGGAACAGGCAGCATGGGGAGCATACTCATCGAAGCGTTCATCCGTTCCGGAGCGCTAAACCCGGAGCAAATCATCGCAACCAACCGCACGTTAACGAAAGTGGAACGTTTGGCACAAAGCTATCCGGGCCTTCAAGCGGCCCCTTCCAATAAACAAACGGCTGCGGAGTCCGATCTGCTGTTCCTGTGCGTAAAACCAATGGAATTCAAAGCCGTCATTGACGAAATCGAATCTGTCGTTTCGTCGCAGCAAACCGTTGTTTCGATCACAAGTCCCGTGATGATCCGCCACTTGGAGGAGCTGCTCCCTTGCAAGATCGCCAAGATCATCCCGAGCATCACCAACTACGTATTAAGCGGCGCGACGCTGTGCATTTACGGCGATCGCATGCTGCCGGAGGACGAGGATCTGCTCGAGAACCTGCTCTCCCACATCAGCGCTCCGATTCGCGTGTCCGAACAATATACGCGCATCTCCTCGGACCTGAGCAGCTGCGGCCCGGCCTTCCTGGCCTTCTTCGTGGAAAAATTCGTCGAAGCCGCGGTTCAAACGACCGGCATCTCCGAAGCGGAAGCGACGCAGCTCGCCAGCGAAATGACGCTCGGCACCGGCAAGCTGCTGACGACCGGCGGCTTCTCCCCGGCGGAGCTGCAAAAAAGAGTGGCCGTTCCGGGCGGTATTACCGCCGAAGCGCTCTTAATAATGGAAAAAGAGCTGTGCGGGGTCTTCTATGACCTGATCCGCACAACTCATGCTAAATACGAAGAAGATGTGGAAAAGGTGGAAGCCCGGTTATTCAGAACCAAGGTCGATTGAACGCGATGCTTTCACGTTTTCCGTTATGAACCGTATGCCGGTGCAACACAGGCATGCGGTTTTTTTTCATATTACCCGACAACGATATTGACGAGTTTGCCTTTGACTACAATGACTTTACGCACCGTCTTGCCCGACGTCGCTTCCTTCACTTTATCGAGCCCGAATGCGAGCTCCTGCATGGTCGCTTCGTCCGCGTCGGCGGCAATTGTCGCACGGTCGGCGATTTTGCCGTTCACTTGAACGACGATCTCCACTTCGTTGTCAACCGTCCAAGCCTCTTCGTAAGTCGGCCATGCCACGTACGTCACGCTGTCGCTGTGACCGAGCTTCTCCCACAGTTCTTCCGCGATGTGCGGAGCGAGCGGGGACAACATTTGCACGAAATGCTCCATCGCCGATTTCGGCAAGCGGTCCGTCTTGTAAGCCTCGTTGACGAAGATCATCAGCTGGCTGATCGCGGTGTTGAAACGAAGCGCCTCGAAATCTTCCGTCACTTTCTTGATCGTACGGTGCCACGTGCGCTTGAACGCTTCGCTGCCAAGCTCCTCGTTCGCATCGATCTTCGAACTCAAGGCGCCGTCTTCGCCGACAAACAACCGCCATACGCGGTTCAAGAAACGGTACGTGCCCTCTACACCGTTCACGTTCCAAGGCTTCGTCGCTTCAAGTGGACCCATAAACATCTCGTACATGCGCAGGGTGTCCGCGCCGTACTCGTTTACGATTTCGTCCGGATTGATCACGTTGCCGCGCGACTTGCTCATCTTCTCATTATTCTCGCCGAGAATCATCCCTTGGTTGACGAGCTTGTGGAACGGCTCCTTCGTATCGACTACACCGATGTCATACAGCACCTTATGCCAGAAGCGGGCGTACAGCAAGTGAAGCACGGCATGCTCGGCGCCGCCGATATACAAGTCGACCGGCAGCCATTTCTTCTGAAGCTCCGGCGAACAAATTTCTTTATCGTTCTTCGGATCGATGAAACGCAGGTAGTACCAGCAGCTTCCTGCCCATTGCGGCATCGTGTTCGTCTCGCGGCGCGCCTTCATGCCCGTTACCGGATCGATGGTATTGACCCAATCCTCGACGTTCGCCAGCGGCGATTCGCCCGTACCTGACGGTTTGATCTCGTCCACTTGCGGGAGCAGCAGCGGGAGCTGGTCTTCCGGAACGGTTGTCATCGTGCCGTCTTCCAGGTGCAGAATCGGAATCGGCTCGCCCCAGTAGCGTTGACGGCTGAACAGCCAATCGCGCAAACGGTACGTCACCTTGCCTTGCCCTTTGCCGTTGCTTTCAAGCCATTCGATCATGGCGGCAATCGCCTGCTCGTTGTTTAAGCCGTTCAAGAACCCGGAGTTCACGTGCGGGCCGTCCCCGGCATACGCTTCCTTCGTCAAGTCGCCGCCTTCAACCACCTGGACGATCGGAAGATCGAACTGCTTCGCGAACTCGTAGTCGCGCTGGTCGTGACCCGGCACCGCCATGATCGCGCCCGTTCCGTATCCGGCAAGCACATAATCGGCAATCCAGATCGGCACCTTGCCGCCGCTCACCGGGTTCACCGCATAGGCCCCGGTAAATACGCCTGTTTTCTCCTTCGCCAAATCCGTCCGCTCCAGGTCGCTCTTATGCGCCGCGCGCTCCTGATACGCCTTCACCGCATCCGCCTGCGCCGCCGTCGTAATGCGCTCCACCAGCTCATGCTCCGGCGCCAGTACGCAGTACGTCGCACCAAACAACGTGTCTGGGCGCGTGGTGAACACCTTGAGTCCCTCGCCTGCATACCCCTCGATCGGGAACGTCACTTCCGCCCCCTTCGACTTGCCGATCCAGTTGCGCTGCATATCCTTGATGCTCTCCGACCAGTCGAGCTCTTCCAGATCCTCGAGCAAACGCTCCGCGTACTCGGTGATGCGAAGCACCCATTGACGCATCGGCTTGCGGACGACCGGATGACCTCCGCGTTCGCTCTTGCCGTCGATGACTTCCTCGTTCGCGAGCACTGTGCCAAGCGCCGGACACCAGTTCACCGGCACCTCGTCGACGTAAGCCAGGCCTTTCTTATACAGCTGGATGAAAATCCACTGCGTCCATTTGTAATAATCCGGGTCGGTCGTGCTGATTTCGCGGTCCCAGTCGTACGAGAAGCCGAGAGACTTGATTTGACGGCGGAACGTATCGATGTTTTTATTCGTAAAATCGCGCGGATCGTTCCCCGTATCCAGCGCATACTGCTCGGCCGGCAGGCCGAACGCGTCCCACCCCATCGGGTGCAGCACGTTGTAACCGCGCATCCGCTTATAACGCGATACGATATCGGTAGCCGTATATCCTTCCGGGTGTCCGACGTGCAGCCCCGCTCCCGAAGGGTACGGGAACATGTCGAGCGCGTAAAATTTCGGCTTCTCGTCGTCCTCAAGCACCTTGAACGTCTTCTCTTTGTCCCATACCTGCTGCCATTTCGGCTCAATGACCAAAGGGTTGTACCCTTGGTTTTCTCTTGTTTCCTGTGTCATGTCGAGTTGATCCTCCTTCGATTTGCGAGCAAACAAAAAAGCCCCCGTCGCTAGCTGACGCTAGGGACGAGAAGCTTTGGTTTCCCGTGGTACCACCCTAGTTGACGACGGGCATGCTTTGCCCTCGTCCACTCGATCCCCTTAACGCGGGGCGCTCGATCCGGTTACGAACGTGCGGCTGCCGCTAACTTCAAGCTGCCGATACACCTTCATTCGCCATCTGGCTCCAAGACGAGTTCGCTTCACGCCGCCGCCGGTTCGCACCTTCCACCGGCTCTCTGCATGCGCTCATGATCGCTACTATTTCTTGTCACAGCCTTCAATATGAATCCAATTATCCCTCATTATATGTAAAATAAATCCCGCATGTCAAGCCGTCGATGATTACGGCTTCCCCCATCAGACCATACTTGAGGTAAAAGGGTGCAAGGAGGATTCGCCCGTGCGCGGATTGGTCAACGGTTTGCTGCTGTCGCTGCCGCTGTGGGGCATCGTGCTCTGCTTGCTGCAGCTCATACTTCACTTGCTCGGAAAGTAATCATGCGCGCGGTCGAACCCGTTATTTTTTTACCGCGACAAAAAACGCCCGCTGCGTGTCCTCCGTCGGCTTCTTCCATAGAAAGTCCGCATATACCGAGATGTCGTGAAAGCCCGCTGCCTTCAGCAGGAGCGTCACTTGATCCAGCGGATAGGCCCGCTGCCGATGCGTCTCGTCGACCCGGATGAACCTTTCGCCTGCCGACTCCCTCTTCGCGCCCTCGTCCTCCTTGACGAACACCGTCAGCTCATGCTCAATCTCGCAGCGCTCGCTATCGAAATCGCACGTCCAGATATAAGCCACATCGTCCTCGTTCAGCATGAAAGGCTGTGACTCCCAATACGATTGAAGCTGATAAGGCGTGTGCATGTCGAATGCAAATATTCCGCCCGGCGCCAAACCAGCGTAAGTTTGCCGGAACGCATCCGCCAGGTCGTCCGGCTCGAGCAAATAATTCAAACAGTCGCAGAACGATACGACCGCATCTGCAGGCTTCCCGATCGTCCACTCCCGGATGTCCTGCTGCAGCAGCGTGAGCTTGCCGCCCTTCGCGAAAGGCGCTTCCCGCTGCGCCGTATCCGCTTTCTGCTGCGCAATGGTCAGCATGTCCCCGGATAAATCGATCCCGATCACCTCGTGGCCGAGCATCGCCAGCGGTATGGCCAGGCTGCCCGTTCCGCAGCCCAAATCGACCACCGTGCGAGGGGTTCCGTATTTATCCCAGCATTGCCGCGCAAACTGCAGCCATTCCTCGTAAGGCATATCCTCCATCAGCCGATCGTACACATAAGAAAACCGCTCATAAGCCATCTTCACGCCCACCGCCTTCCCGCAAAAGAAAACCGCTTGCCCTCTGGATCAGTCGGCAACCGGTTTCGATTCATCCTTCTTTAAATACGTCCAACTGCCATCCTGATAAGCAAGCCCTTCTTTCATCAGCTTGCCAACGGCGCGTTTGAACGCCGACTTGCTCATCCCGAACCGTTGGCTGATCAAGTCAGCCGGCGTCTCGTCGGAGTACGGCATCGCCCCGTTCGGGCGCTCCCGCATGAACGCGAGCAGCTTCTCTGCGTCCTCGCCGCGTCCGACTTCCTTCGGCTCGCGCATCGAGCAATTCACATTGCCGTCCTCGCGGACGAAGGCAACGCGAACGTTCACCGCTTCGCCGAGCCTCAGCAGACGCGTGCGTTCAGTCGCGTGAATAAGCCCGATCACGCCGAAGCCTAACACTCCGCCGTCGCAAACGACGAACGTGCCCATCTGCAGCGTCTTGTATACCCGCGCGTCCACGCGGCGGTTTTTCCAATCCTGCGGCGCCGCGAAGCAAAGCTTGCGCAGCTCCTCTTCCTTCGCGAGCTTCGCGACAAGACGCCCTTGACGGTCATGCGCCAGGCTGACGAATACTTTGTCGCCGACCTTCGGACGCAGCTCCGGCAGCTCCGGCAGCTCGCGAAACGGCAGCAGCAACTGGCGTCCGAGCCCCATTTCCAGAAAACAGCCGAACCGTTGATGAAAATCGGCCACTTCGAGCAGCGCGATTTCGCCGAGCGTCAGCAGCGGCTTCTTCATCGTAGCGGTCAGCCGGTCTTCCGTATCGTGATAAATAAACACGTCCACCTGATCGCCCGGCTTCACTTCGCCGACTTTTTCACTATAATGCAGCAGCACATCCTGCTCCCCATCGGTAAGAAAGAACCCGTGCGGCGATACCTCCCGGGCCACCTCCAGCTTGCGGACCACTCCGGCTTCCAGCCTCATACCTTCTCAACCACTTTCGCATCGGACCACAGGCGCTCGATGTTGTAGTATTCCCGGTCGTCGCGATGGAACACGTGCACGACCACGTCGCCGAGGTCGAGCAGTACCCAACGCGCCGTATCCATGCCTTCCAAACCGCGAACACGCGCTCCTCGTTCTTCCGCCCGCTTGCGAATTTCCGTAGCGATCGCTTGGACCTGCGTTTCGGAGTTCCCGTGACAAATAACGAAATAGTCCGCAATCAAGGAAATTCCCCGTAAATTCAGTGTAACCAGGTTCATCGCTTTTTTGTCTTCCGCTGCTTCGACGGCGAGCGTCATCAGTTCGTCCGGTTGAATGGTCATTCCATTTCCTCCCTTAGTGTCTGTTCGTATCGTAGTGTTCCTCCTGCCGCTCCAGTTCCTCGATCAGCCCGTTGCGGGCGAACAGGGTGAGCGGGTAAATTCGCTTGCCCTTCTCCAGCAAGAAGCGAATCGTTCCGTCAAAACCGGCTATAAGCGCCTTCTCTAAACTATGTTCGGCGATTTCCCGAATATTATGCACCCCCGGGAAATCCCGGCCCGGTTCCATATAATCGGCTAAACAGACGATTTTGTCCAGCTTCGTCATCCGCTCTCGCCCGGACGTATGGTAACGGATGGCGTCCAGCACCGCTTCGTCCTTGACGCCGTATTGATGCTCGGCCACCCACGCCCCGGCATGAGCATGCCACAGCTCTTTGTCATAGCCAAGCAAGTCTTGGGGCAGCCCGTTCTCACGGATCACGCGCGCCTGCTCATCGACTCTCCAATACTTGCACACGTCATGCAAAATCGCGGCGAGCTCGGCTTTCGCCGGATCCTCTCCGTACCGCTTCGCCAGAATGACTGCCGTCTCCATCACGCCTTCCGTATGCGTCCAGCGCCGCTCCGGCATTTGCTGCTTCACCGATGCGATGATGTCTTCACGTTTCATATAAACGATTCACCTCGATATAGTTGTTTACCCGGTCGGGCACCATATAACGCACCGGCCGGCCTGCAGCCCGGCGTTCACGGATCAAGGTGGAGGACAGCTCGATTTGCGGCATGGAGGCGAGCATGACGGCTTCCTTCATAGGCGCAGGCAGCTCTTCGAGATCGGCGTCAAAGCCGGGGCGCTGCAGACCGACGAACGTCACAAGCCGTACGAGCTCGTCGATCCGATGCCACTTGGGCAAATACTGGACCATATCCGCCCCGATAATGTAGTAAAACCGATGGTCGGGATAACGTTCCCGGAGCAAGCTGACGGTTTCGATGCTGTAAGAGACGCCGCCCTTCACCAGCTCGATATCGCTTGCACGGAACACCTCGTGCCCCTCGACCGCCAAACGGACCATCTCCAAGCGCTGCCGCGCCGTGGCGCCTTGCGTTTGCTCCTTATGCGGAGGCACATTGGTCGGCATGAACCATACTTCATCCAGACCGAGCTCCTCGCAGACGCTTTGCGCCGCCAGCAGATGGCCGATATGAATCGGATCAAAGGTGCCCCCCATGATGCCAACCTTCATCCGGCTCTCCTCCTGTTCCATCGGAAAACTAGCGTTTCGTTATGGAAGCTCGATCGTTTTATGATCCCGCGATTCCTTATACAGCACGATCGTTTTGCCAATGACTTGAACGAGCTCCGCACCCGCTCCCTCTGCCAGTTGTTCGGCCACTTCGTGGCGGTCCTCCATGCAGTTGTTCAGAATGGACACTTTCATGAGTTCGCGTGTTTCGATCGCTTCTTCGATATGCCGGATCAAGTGATCGTTGACGCCCCCCTTGCCGACTTGAAAAATCGGAGTGAGGTGGTGCGCTTGCGAGCGCAGAAAACGCTTTTGTTTGCCTGTTAACATCATATTCAAAACCTTTCTTGCCTGTATCGCATCCCCCTCTTTCCCCCTTCCCGAAGGGGGAGGACCAGGGCGCGCTGCCCCTGGACCCCAGATGGTGGCGGATGAGCGACTGGGCCGTCGTTGATGGAATGTCTGTGCTGGGAGCGCTTATCGTCCCTGCCGTGTCAGCCCCTTGGGCTGACACGGCAGGGACACGCTTACGTTAGGCGCTCGTACGGGACTTATTGCCTGCATCACGTGCAGACAGGAATGCTGGACTTCTAACGTTTCGTTCGACCGTGGTACCGCCTTATGACTGCGTCATAAAGCTAACGGCGAGAGAGGGGGTGGCGGCAATCTGCTCATGCTGAGGCGAATCTGCCGCACCCCCTTTAAGGGGCCATCCGGCCCTTAAAGGATTAAAAGCCTTAAAAGACTTTAAAGCCTACCTAAAACTAAAACCGAAAGCCAAGTACAGAGCTTAACCCTCGAAGGACTCCAAAACAACAGCGCGCATCGCTTCGATGGGAGCGGGTTGGCCCGTCCAATATTCGAAGGCGTAAGCGCCCTGGTAGATGAACATGCCTAACCCGCTGTGGATCGCGGCGCCGCGCTGGTCGCGGGCTTCGCGCAAAAATCGGGTCAGCAGCGGGTTATAGATGAGGTCGCTGACGACGGTGTCCGGACGGATCAGCGAGACGTCCATCGGAACGTCGTCGACGTTCGGGTGCATGCCGAGCGACGTGTTGTTGACGATCAGCGCGGCTTCGCCGGCTAGAGCGGCGACTTCGTCGAGCCCGTGGCCGGAGACGCTCGAGAACTCGCTCATCGAAGCGGCAAGCTCCTGCGCCTTCTCTTTGGTACGGTTGGCGATGTAAATATGCGCCGCGCCTTCTTTGGCGATCGCGTAGCCGACGCCGCGGGCGGCGCCGCCCGCGCCGATCATCAGCACCTTGCGGCCGCGCAGGTCGATGCCCGTTTCCTCTTTCAAGGAGCGGATATACCCGATGCCGTCCGTGTTATAGCCGGTCAGCTTGCCGTTGTCGTTGACGATCGTATTCACCGCGCCGATCATCCGCGCGCCTTCATCGATAGCATCCAAGTATTCCATCACTTCCACTTTATGCGGAACTGTCACGTTTACGCCGCGAAACTGCAGCGCGCGGATGCCGGCAACGGCGTCTTTCAGCGTCCCCGGCACAATATGAAACGCGCCGTAAGCGGCGTTAACGCCTGTAACCTCGAACGCCCGATTCAGCATGATCGGCGATTTGGAATGGCGGATCGGATCTCCGAACACGCCGTAAAGGATCGTATGACTGTCCAGCTTATGCGACGTTAGCATTGGCCGTTGTTCCCCCCATATTCATCTTAGATCCGGTTCTCCCTCGCCCCATGAGGCACGAAAGAATTAAATCAGCGATTCGCGCAGCGCCACCTTGACGCCCTTCGGCACATGGATGACGAGATCCGCGCCTGCCTCGCTGTTCGCTTTGACCCAGCCGAGACCGGATATCGAGACGTCCGACGGCTTCCCTTTCGGAATACGGATCGTGTGCTTTACGAGCGGCGGCAGCTCCTCCAGCTCTTCAAGCGTCGGCGGCGACAGCAGCCCCCCTTTATGCTCGGCGTACAGCTCATCGGCCCGCTCCAGCTTCGTACGGTGCGCTTTCAAGCCGTTGGACGTATAGAACGTGAACGACTGCCGCTCCCCTTGCACGAAATCAAAACGCACCAAACTGCCGAAAAACACCGTCTGCTTCTCGTTCAACTGAAACACGAGCGGCTTCACAGGTTTGTCCGGCATCAGCTTCATCAAATCTTTTTTGTTCACGAGCTCCGTCAAGCGGTGTTTGTACACGATCCCCGGCGTATCGATGATCGAAGAGCCGTCGTCCATCGGAATGCGCACCAAATCGAGCGTCGTGCCCGGGTACTGGGAGACGGTGAGCTCCGCATCCAGGTCGCTGTAATCGCGAATCAGCCGGTTGATCAGCGTCGATTTGCCGACGTTGGTCGCGCCGACCACATAGATGTCGCGCCCTTCGCGGTGTTCGTCCAGCGCTTCAATAACGCGCTCGAAGCCCATGTTCTTTTTCGCCGAGCAAAGCACTACCTCGACGACCCGCAGCCCGGCTTCCTTCACCTGACGCTGCACCCAGTTCAAAATCCGGTTATAGTTCGTCACTTTGGGCAGCAGATCGATCTTGTTCACGACGAGCACGATCGGATTTTTGCCGACGAATCGGGGCAGCCCCGAAATCATGCTGCCTTCGAAATCGAACAGATCGACGATGTTCACGACCAGCGATTCGGTCGAGCCTACATGCGACAGCAGCCGCAAGAAATCGTCCTGATTCAGCGTAATGCTGGAGGACTCGTTGTAATTCTTGATGCGGAAGCACCGCTGGCAAATGATCGGCGTCCGGGTCAAAGCTTGGGCCGGCACATAGCCGAGCCGTTCGGAGTCTGCGGTTTGCAGCGTGACGCCGCAGCCTGCGCAGCGGTCGTCCTCTTGCCTGTTTTCATGGTCAAGCGTCATACGTTCCCTACCTTTTCATCATCTTTAACGCCGCTTTCTCGAGCGTCCTGTTCACTTTCGTAAAAAAGCCCTCATCCGTAGGCGAAATCGGACGGACCAGCACCGTATATAACCCCAGGCGATTGCCGCCGAGCACATCGGTCAGCATCTGATCGCCGATAACGATCGTCTGCCCCGCCTCCAGACGCATCATGTTCAGCGCTTTGCGGAACGAGGCGTGGGTCGGCTTTTTGGCCCGGTAAATAAAAGGCAGGGACAGCGGCTCCGCAAACTTGGTTACTCTGGTGCGCTGATTGTTCGATACGATCACAACCTGAAAGCCGATCTGACCCACCACTTTGAGCCATTCGATCAGTTCCGGCGTTGCGAACGGCGCTTTGGCCCCGACCAGCGTATTGTCCAAGTCCGTAATGATGCCCCGATACCCCTGCTTCCATAACGTATCCAATTCAAGTTCATAGATGCTGTTCACTTGCTCACGCGGGATTAGCTTTTTCAGCAAAACGTTCACCTCAGGGAAACAATGGCTATATACGTCAAACTATATCACACTTGTCCGGTGTGTTCAAAGAGGGAGTGCCAATCGCTTCTTTACCTTCAAAAAGCCCGCCGCCTTCCGGCAGCGGGCCCTCAGCCCTTGGCCTCATTTACATTTGGGAACGAAGCTTCTCCACAATTTGCGTAGTTTCACGGAATTCCTCTTCGGTCATATCGTCCTTGCCGTACTTGGCCTTCTCGAAATGGTGCAGCACGACATCCAGCTCGCCCTTCATCCAGCTGCTCTTGGCCGTCCATCGCCGCACCGCTTCACGGAGCGTTTCGTGCTCCTCGCGCGCGTAGCCGTGCCTGCGGAAAATGCGCAGCAGCCGTTCGCATTCCACAATGATTTTCTGCTTCAGCTGCAAGGCCCGGCGGCGGCGGGCGCGCTCCCGCACAAGATCGACCAGCTGCCAGCGCCATGCGGCAAAGCCGGCCAGCAGCAGCGCGACAAGCAGCGAGCCGCCGAACAGGTAGTGACGGCTTTGCACCGCCGGAGCCGCCTCTTCTTCCGCAACCGCAGGCAGCGATTCGACCGCCTGCGGCTCGGCGACCGGCTCTTCAACCGGAACGGCCCGCGGCATGGAGAATCCGGACGTCGGCTCGAACGGCACCCAGCCGTATCCGCTGAAATACACTTCGACCCAGGAATGCGCGTCAGAGTTGCGCACCGTATACTCGCCGGCGGCATTCGGATCGGCAAACAGCTCGCCCGGCGCGAACCCGCCCAAACCTTGCTGGTCGAGCGTCGTCGAGCCGGAGGAATAGCCCTTCACCCATCTTGCGGGCAAGCCGACCGCTCGCGACAGCACGGCCATCGACGTGGAATAATAATCGCAATAGCCTTCTTTAATCTCGAACAGGAACCGGTCGACAAAGTCGCGGCTGCGGCCCTTCGTAAAGTCGGGCTTATTCGTGTACGCGTAATTCATCGACAAATATTGCTCGATCGCTTTCGCCTTATCGTAATCGCTGCTTGCGTTTTTGGTAATTTCGAAAGCCAGATTGCGCACCCGCTCAGGCAAATGATCCGGCAGCTGCAGGAACGGCGCCAATTCCGGCCTCGGCAATTGATGCGGCAGCTTGCGCAGCGCCGCTTCGTCGATGACCGGCATTTGCGACACGATCGTGTACGTCTTCGGATACGGCTGACGCTCGCTGAAACGAAGCTCGCCCTGCTGCGCCGACCACATCAGTCCTTCAAACCCGCTGCGCGCTCCGTTCATCCCTACGACCTTCTGTATCGAATAGGCGCCGAATAGAACCGGATACCGGTCATCGTTCAGCAGCGTCACCGTTTGCGTGACCTCGATCGTTTTCATTTGGTCGCCCGGCAATCGCGTATCCGCCGGCAAGACCGCATCCGGCCGGACTGGCCCCCAGGAAGCGCGATCGAGCTCGCTTTCCTGCCACCCTCTGCCGGTATATAACGAGAGAGTCTCGCCCCGCCAATACCCGCGGTGCGTCGTGTCGATGGTCATCACCGGCGTATAATCGAACTGGAATCCGCTGCCAAGGAATCGGTCATTCCGGCTGTAGCCGGACGACGCGTCCATCGCATCGGTCGCAAGGGCAACCTGCTCCCCTTTGCCGGTGGCGAAGTTCATCGGCTCGCCGCGGTAGGCTCGCCAGGCCGTATACGGATCGGTCAGCATCGGGCCGACTTCCGGCATCGCCGCGCCGGCAAGCAGCGTCAGGCCGATCAGACCGGTCACCGGCAGGACGATCGAGAACGGGTTTTCCGCGAGCTGTCTCCAAGCCGACGGATCCTTCATCCGCAGCCGCCGGAAGTGCGCCAGAATCAGCAGGAACAGCCCGCAGCCAACCATGATGACGACCTGCGGCCACAAGTATACGCCCGAGAACGAATCGCGGATGCACAGCGCCAGCACGCTCACGACAAGCAGCGCGTAGATGCGCCACTTCGATTCCACCCACCAGATCATCGTCAGGTAGGCGACCCAGGTCCCCAGGCCGAACCATAAATAAGGCGTCAGTTCGTATAAGTTCAGAAACAGTTTGGATGAAAAAAAACTTCCAATCGTCATCGGTTCGATCGCTTCGTATCGCTCCAGCACCGTCACTTGTATCGTCAAGATCGCGATGAACTGCAGTACCCCGCGCAGCATCCAGTGCATCCACGGAATGTGCTCCAGCACGCAAACGGCAAGCAGCGTCCACGCCATGACCGCCACCGTCTCCGGCAGCAGCCAGTAATCCTCCTTCTGAAACCAAAGGAGGAGTTGAAGCAAAAATATGCCGCTAAGCAGCACCGTTAGCCGATACGGCCACTCCTCGAACAACAGCCGCTTTTTCCAAGAGAGAGGTTTCCCGTTCATCCGGCCCGACCTCCCAACTGGACAGGCAGATCGGTTAATTGACCGATCGCATAGCAAGTAATCCCTCGGGACTGCAGCTGGCTAGCCCAGGCTTCCTTGCGTACAGCCGGCGGCACGATCCAAATATGGCAAGGATTCATCTGCTGTTTCTTTAACCCCAGCAGCACCTGCAGCATCGGCTCGCCGAAGGAAGCGCTGACGATCGTCACAAAGCTGCCGGGCGCCAGCTTCTGCGCCTTGTCTTTCAATAACGAACGGATCGTGTCCGGACTGTCCGCCTCGACGTCCATCAAATGCCGCAGCACAAGCTGATGCTGATGCTGTCCTTGGCGCGGCTCGAAGTACGCGCTGTCTTTGCCCGCGGATACGAGACCAAGCGCCAGCCCTCGCTGCGAGCCATATTGAAACAGCGAGGCGGTGACGGAAACCGCAAGCTCGAATTCGTCCGACTCGCCGTAAAGGCGCTGATCCCGGTCCAACACGATATAAGTTTTCGGCAGCGATTCGCGCTCGAACTCCTTCGACTTCCACGTGCCCGTCTTGGCCGTTGCGTTCCAGTGAATCCGGGAAATGCGGTCGCCGTATATATACTCCCGAACCCCGTTGATTTGCGTCGTTTCGCGCACAGCCCGGGTCGTCGAGGAATGATGGTTCGCGCCCTTCACCATCTGGTGGTACTGCTGCCAATCGCGGATCGCGATCGTTTGCGGCAGCACGGAAATCGTTTGCGGCAGCTCCAGCTCACCCCGATGCTCGAACAAGCCGAATATATCCTCGGTCACGCATTCCGTCCGCCCGAACGTATAATGTCCCCGCCGCATCGCCGGCGTCCGGTATTCCCAATCGGCGCGGCGGCGCCAATCCGGCACGAGCGTCGCTTCGAACGTCAGCTCGCGCCCGTTCTTATGGTAGAGACGGTCTTTCACGAACACGTACGGGATCGGCCAAAAGCCCGGAATTTGCAGCTGCACCTTCACGCCGAGCGTGCTCCCGGCTTCAAGGGTGGTCGCTCCTTCCGCCGTATGAAGAACACGGGTCCCCTGCGTCCGCTTGATGCCGCTCCACTGGCCGAGCAGCAAATATACGCTCAGGATCAGCATGATGACAAATAACATCAGCGCCAGCTTGCCGCCTTGAAACAACAGGTACCCGAGGCTTCCTAAAAAAGCGGCGCCCACCGCCCAAAATTTTCGGCTGTAACGGGGGCGTTCGATCCATTTTTGAACGAGCGACGTCCTCACCCTGGTCACTTCTCCCAACGTACCGGCACCTTCACTTGTTGAAACACCGACTGCAGGACGGATGAAACAGACGCTCCTTCCATCCGCGCTTCCGCTTGCAGAATCAACCGGTGTCCCAGCACATAGGGCGCCAAAAATTTAATGTCATCCGGGATGACGTACTCTCTTTGCTGCAGCAGAGCATAGGCCTTCGAGGCTTGCACCAGCGCCAGCGTCGCCCGCGGGCTCGCGCCGAGATATACGGCCGGATGGTTGCGGGTCGCACGCGACACCGCCACCAGGTAAGCCGCGACGGCTTCGTCGAGGTGCACGAGCTTCACCTGATGCTGCAGCGCCAATATTTGCTCCACGCCCGAAACGGCTTCCAGCGTATCGAGCGGGTGCGTCACGTTTTGCGCAACGATCATCTGCGTTTCCGTCTCCGCATCCGGGTAGCCGAGGCTGAACTTCATCATGAAGCGGTCCAGCTGAGCCTCCGGCAGCGTGTACGTCCCCTCGAAATCGATCGGGTTTTGCGTCGCGAGCAGCAGGAACGGCTTCGGCAGCTCATACGTTTCCCCGTCCACCGTGACGTGACGCTCCTCCATCGCTTCCAGCAGCGCGGATTGCGTCTTCGTCGTCGCGCGGTTAATTTCATCCGCCAGCAAAATATGCGTCATGATCGGACCCGGGCGGAATATGAACGCCTCTTCCTTCGGATGGTAGATGGAAACACCGGTAATATCGGTGGGCAGCAAGTCCGGGTTGCATTGAATGCGGCGAAATTGGCCGCGGACCGATTTGGCAAGCGCCTTGATCAGGACCGTTTTGCCGGTGCCTGGAACATCTTCAAGCAGCACGTGTCCTCCTGCCAGCATCGCCGTAAGCAGCAAAGCGATTTCATCGGTTTTGCCGAGAATGCAGGATTCCAAATTCGCCTGTATGCGCTTTAACGCTTGTACATCTTCTCGAATCATCGTTTCCATCGTCCGGGCCTCCTTTATGTCGTACCTCTGTATGATCCATACTAATTCATATACGTCAGCGACTGAAAAAAGTTCGCTTGTATGGTGTAATTTTCATTGTACCGGATTCAAAATTCGCCGTATACGTGTAAAACTGATGAAATTGTTTGTAGAAATGCAAAAAAGCCCCTGATTAGGGGCTGAAACAGGTCTTGATGCCGTTCTGCGATCTCAAACGATCTAGCCTTGCGGGCGAAATACGAGCGCGGCCAGGAAGGAAAAGATGATGGCCGCGGATATGCCTGCGCTGGTCACTTCGAAAATGCCCCCGATGATGCCGATCGGCCCGTCCTCCTTCAAGGAACTGAGCGCCCCGTTGACGAGGGAGTTGCCGAAGCTCGTAATCGGCACGGTGGCGCCGGCGCCGGCAAATTCGATAAATTGGTCGTACAGCCCTTTATCTTTGTAAGGAATCGCTTCGACAAGGGCGCCGGCGACGACAAGCGTGCTCATCGTGTGCGCCGGCGTCAAACGGAGCACGTCCATCAGGATTTGTCCGATGACGCAAATGGCGCCGCCGATCAGGAAAGCCCATATAAATTGGATCCAATTGTCCATTCTCGATCACTCTCCGCTTTCTATGGCTACCGCATGCGCGATGCACGGGATGCTCTCGCCTTGCTGGAACGACAACGGCGACAGCAGCGCGCCGGTCGCTACGACGAGGATGCGCTTCAACTCGCCCTTCGCCAAACGTCTCAACAAATGGCCGTAAGTCACGGTTGCCGAACAGCCGCAGCCGCTGCCGCCGGCTTGCACAAGCGACTTCTGTTTCTCCAAGTCGTAAATCATCAGCCCGCAATCCTTGTACGTCGTCTGTTCGATAGGGACCCGATGCTTCTTCAGCAGCTCGCGGGCAATCCCGTATCCGACCTCCGCGAGGTCGCCGGTAACAATCAGATCGTAATACTCCGGCTGCCGGTCGAAATCGCGAAAATGCGACTGCAGCGTGTCCACCGCCGCCGGGGCCATCGCCGCGCCCATGTTGAACGGGTCCTTGATCCCCATATCGATAACACGGCCGATCGTCGCCCCCGTCACGACAGGGCCGCGGCCATGCTTGCCGATGACGGCGACTCCTGCACCCGTGACGGTATACTGCGCGGTAGGCGGTTTTTGCGAGCCGTACTCCGTCGGATAGCGAAACTGCTTCTCCGCGGTGCTGTTATGGCTGCACGTTCCCGCCATCGTGTGCTTGGCGTAACCCCCATCGACGATCATCGAGGCGATGGCAAGTCCTTCCATCGAGGTGGAGCATGCGCCGAAGATGCCGAGATACGGAATTTGCATCGTCCGGACCGCAAAGCTGTTGCTGATGATCTGGTTGATCAGATCGCCGCCGACGTAGAACTCGATCTTCTCCTTGGTCAGGCCCGCATTTTCCACGGCCAGCTTCGCCGCTTCCTCGAGCATCTTCTTCTCCGCCTTCTCCCAGCTGTCCTGGCCAAGGATGGCATCGGCATGCACAATGTCGAACTCATTGCCCAGCGGCCCTTCCCCTTCATCGGGGCCGACGACGGTGGCCGTGCCTAGAATGACGGGCCGGTTGCGGAACTCCCAGCTCTGATGTCCGATTAGCATCTTATTGCCCCCCTATGCCAAGCATCAGATGGATCAGGCCGACAACGAATGCCGCGACTACGCCGAAAACGATGACCGAGCCGGCCAGCTTAAATATATTGCCGCCGACACCAAGCACATATCCCTCGCTTTTGTGTTCAAGCGCCGCAGAGCACACCGAGTTCGCGAACCCTGTGACCGGAACGCTCGAGCCCCCGCCGGCCCACTGCGCGATTTTATCGTATACCCCGAGACTTGTCAGTACGACAGAGATGAAAATCAGGACGGCTACCGTCGGATCTCCGGCCGTCTTCTTGTCAAAGTCGAACCCGTGAATGAATATTTCACTAATCACCTGTCCGACGAAACAGATGGCTCCACCCACGATAAAAGCGCGTATGCAGTTTTTCAGCACCGGTCTTGCCGGTTCCCGCGTCTTCGCTAATTCCTGATACTCCTGCTGCACCCAAGTTAACTTTTTCATCTTCGATTTCGTGGACATGCGGACGGTCTCCTTTCGAATTTCTATCTCTTTAGTATGGGCTCGACTTGATCGATCATGCGTCGCAATTGTTGTGCATCTTGCTCATACATCGCTTTCGCTTCCGGACTCGCCGTGCTTAAGCTGAAGAGCGTCAAATCAGCCTCGCATTTCTTCAAAGTGGCCAGAAGCAGCGGCATGTCCGTCTGCTGCGGCACCTGAAGCTTATCGTCGTACAAATCGACATACAGCTGACCGTAAGCGTTGACTTGACCGATAAAAACATTCTCCAGCGTTACCCCTAGCTTCTCCAATTCCGTGTGAAGCCATTCCCGGCTCAGCCCCGCCGCAGCAAGCGGCTCGTCCATGATATTGCCATCGATAACGACCGCCTTCGTCTCGCGATCCGGCGCTACCCGCATGCCGAGATGCTTCGGGGTCAACGGCTGATTTTCGCTTTTTAACAGCACACTCAAATCGCCGCTCGCCTCGAGCATCGCGAATTCCACGTCGGCCACGTTAAACACGCTTTTCGTTCGCAGCTGCTCCAGCAATTCGTTCACGGTAAACCTCTCCCGCTTCAGGTTGTCTTCCAGCACTTTTCCTTCCTGGATAAACACGGTTCCCCTGCCTTCGAGCCATTCTCGGAGCCGCAAGCTTTTCAACGTAAACAGCTCGACCACGAAGGGCACCAGAAACCAGACAGCGATAGCCGTTAAGCCGTATAAATAATGAGCTTCCAAATCGGTCGAAATAAACCCGGCCAACTCCCCGAGAGTTATGCCCGTTATATATTCGAAGAACGTCAGCTGGGAAATTTGCTTTTTACCTAAAATGCGCGTTATCGCAAACAAGATGACGAGGGCCGTGAACGAACGTAATGCGATATGCATCAAATCCTGCAAAGCTTCCCTCTCCCTGCTAACAAGCACTTATTTGACCTTGCAAAACAAGGCGAACGATATAAATTATGTACCGAATCGACTTCCATTTATCCGGTGCCGTCGTCCGGTGATTTTTTCCATTCATTAGTTAAGAAAATTTGAGCACATTAGAGTTCGGGAGGTGATTCGCATGACAGTGGCATCGCAAGTGAAAACGACGCTCGCATCCTTGAAAAGCGCTCAAGCCAGCCTGGAGACGTTCGCTCTTGGCACCCAGAACCAGGAAGCCAAAACCTTGTTCGAGAATTGCGCCAAGCAAACTCAGCAAATTGTCGACCAAGTGAATTCTCGCGTTCAAGATCTCGAGAACGAAGAACCGCAGTATAAAGGCTTCTAATATTGGCCTGAAGAACAAATAAGAGCCCGGTATCGCCTCTCCGCCAAGGAGAAGCAACCGGGCTTTTAATCGACAATCCTCATATCCATATCAGCAGTAAGACCAACAGCAAAATAAACAGCACCAGGATAAGCACCACGGATTCGTATGCGACCATCGTATCTTCCTTCCGCTAACTTTTTGGCCCTCCATCCATCCTATGCGTACGCCCGGTCCGGCGAACCGGTCACTCGCCCATTGCGATTAACGATACGGAATGACCGTCTATTCAGATGACAAAGAACGTGATATAATGCCATTGTTCACGTGAACATATGCCTTTTTCTTAGGAGGACTTCGAATATCATGGCCATTCGTACAGAAGAACAGCTGATCGCTTTTGTTCAAGAGACCGTTCGCCTTACCCCCGTCACCGATATTCACACCCACTTATTCGCCGAATCGTTCGGCGACCTGCTGTTATGGGGGGTTGACGACCTGCTGACGTATCACTATTTGATCGCTGAAATGTTCCGGTTTCGTCCCGATCTGTCTTACGACGATTTCTGGCGGATGAGCAAAACGGAGCGCGCCGATCTGATTTGGCAAACATTGTTTATCGATCACTCTCCTTACAGCGAAGCATGCCGCGGCGTCGTCACGGTGCTGAACCGTCTCGGCTTCGACTTGTCCACGCGCGATTTGGAATCGTACCGGGCCTACTTCCGGGAAGTGCAGGCTAGCGATTATATCGACCGGATTCTGGAGCTGGCGGGCGTCAAGACGGTAGTCATGACGAACGATCCGTTCGACGACTACGAGCGGGAGCGTTGGTCCGGCGGAGGCAGCACCGACCCGCGGTTTTTGGCCGCGCTGCGCATCGACCCGCTGCTGAACGGCTGGGATTCGGCCTATATGAAGCTCCAGCAGCAAGGATATGCGGTAACGCAAGATTTCTCGGGAGACACGGCAGCGGAGGTGAGGCGCTTTCTTCACGATTGGATCGGCCGAATGAACCCGCTGTACATGGCCGTTTCGCTGCCGAACGATTTCGCCTACCCCGAGCCGTCATTGCGGGGACGGGTCATTGACGAATGCATCCTTCCCGTTGCCGAGGAAGCGGGCATTCCGTTCGCGCTTATGATCGGCGTCAAACGGAAGGTCAACCCTTCGCTGAAGGACGCGGGGGACAGTCTGGGCTACAGCGACATCGGGGCCGTCGAACGGATCGTGAGCGGACACCCGAACGTCAAATTTCTGGTGACGATGCTATCGCGGGAAAATCAGCACGAGCTGGCCGTGACGGCGCGAAAAAACCGCAATCTGCTCATCTTTGGCTGCTGGTGGTTTCTGAACAATCCGAGCCTCATCGAAGAAATAACCCGGATGCGGCTGGAGCTGCTCGGCGGCAGCGTCATTCCCCAGCATTCCGACTGCCGGGTGCTTGATCAGCTGCTCTACAAGTGGGATCATTCCCGGACGATTATCGCTAAGGTGCTTGGCGATAAATACACGGATTTGCTGCGGGCGGGCTGGCGCCTGGAGGAAGACGAAATTCGCCGCGACGTGGAAGGACTGCTCGGCGGCGCGTTCTGGACGTTCCTGGGGAAACCCGATCCTTCTGCCAAGTAACGAAGCTGCCGATCGAAGACTTGCCCCTTGCCTCTTGCTTCGAACCTGAATGGAATGGCTCATGGCTTTCCAGCTTGCCCGGAAGAACGCCACAGGAAAAAGGACTCCTTGCGGAGTCCTTTCCAACGGTGAATTCATGATGGTCGCTTGCCATGAATCTTGCGTAAAGCATGAGTCTTACCTCGGGTCACGTCTTGCAGTACGTTGTACTACCCTTACGTGTCTTTGGCACATCCCTCCGCTTCTATCTCGATTCAACAACAACTTCCTTGGTATAACCCGCTAATTTGCTCAACGGAACCACACCTCTCTCTTTCACCGTTGATCCTATGTTGCGCAGATGAGCCTCGTTCCATACACTTCGGGGGCCTATTTTTTTCAATCTTGAATGACGACGACCGTCCCGAGCGGGATATGCCGATACAACCATTCGATATCCCGATTCAACATGCGGATACAGCCCGACGAAACGCTCGACCCGATCGCATACGGCCGATTCGTGCGTGAATCCCGTACGTATAACCTCCGCTACCTGGCACGTTGATGCCCATCCATCGCGTCCCGAGGGGATTTTTCGGATGGCCGCCGGGAATTTGCTTTCGTACGTACCACGGCTTCACGATTTTCGTCACAATATGGAAGGTGCCCGTCGGGGTCAGCTCTCTGCGGCGTCCGGTCGCCACCGGAAACGAGCGATAGACACGTCCGTTGTGGATAAGGGACAGACGGTTTGCCTTTTTTTCAATGAGCAGGTACACCCCCTCCTCTTGCAAGCCCATGAGCAGCTCCGCATCGGCTTGTTGTCGGGTCGGAGGCGCGGCGTTACCCGCTTCAGCCGAAGCCGGGGCGGGTAACCATCCTGCAAGCAGCAACCAAACGCACAGAAGTAATGGTAGGGCCCGATTCAAACCTTCTCTCTCCTTTGAAGGTAACGATTCACATCGGCCTTATTGTTTGCCAAGAACCGCCGCGGCATGCGCCTCTGGCGATAAACGCCATTTCCAGCGTCAATAAGCCGACTTCTCCGGCGAGGTCGGCTTCGGTCATTATTCAATTGAAGCTCACGGCTTCGGCTTTTCGCTTCCTGCCGGGGGTTCCGTATGCAGCAGCGACGCGCCGGCAATGCCGGGTTTCGTCATTTCATAGGGGTCGAGGATGATGTTTAATTCGTCCTCGCGAAGCACGTCGTAGAGAAGGCACAATTCCCGCACCGATTTGCCCGTCTCGATCGCCTCGCGCGCGATTCGCGCAACCGGCTCATACCCGAGGTGCGGGTTCAATGCCGTAATGACGCCGACGCTGCGCTCCACGTAATTGCGGCACAGCTCCACGTTAGGCTCGATGCCGTCCAGGCAGTGCGTCTTGAATACTTTAAACACCTGTGTCATCATGCCGAGCGACTGCAGCAGGTTAAAGACGAGCACCGGTTCCATGACGTTCAGCTCGAGCTGCCCCGCTTCCGAAGCCAGGCAGATCGTATGGTCGTTACCGATCACTTGGAAGGCGACCTGGTTCACAACTTCGCACATCACCGGGTTCACCTTGCCGGGCATGATCGACGATCCCGGCTGCCGTGCGGGCAGGTTAATCTCGTTCAGTCCGGCCCGGGGGCCCGAAGCCATCAGCCGCAGATCGTTGGCGATCTTGGACATATTGATCATACATACCTTCAAGGCCGCGGACACTTCCGTGTAAGCATCCGTATTTTGCGTAGCGTCCACCAGATGCTCTGCGCTCACAAGCGGGTAACCCGTCAGCTCGGCCAACAGCTCGGCCACCCGTTTGATATAGCGGGGGTCGGCATTCAGTCCCGTGCCGACCGCGGTCGCGCCCATGTTAATTTCGTACAAATGCTGCCGCGCCTGACCGATTCGGGTCATGTCGCGGGAGAACACCCGCCGGTACGCTTCGAATTCCTGGCCGAGCCGGATCGGTACCCCGTCCTGCAGGTGGGTGCGGCCCATTTTGATAATGCCGTCGAATGCAACGGCCTTCGCGCGGAAGCTCTCGTGCAGGTCGTGCATCGCGGCCATCAGCTGGTCCAGCATACGCAGCACCGCAATATGAATCGCGGTCGGAAATACATCGTTCGTCGACTGCGCCATGTTGACGTGCGTATTCGGGCTCAGCATGAAGTAGTTGCCCTTCTCCCCGCCAAGCAGCTCGATCCCGCGGTTCGCGATCACTTCGTTGGCGTTCATGTTGATCGAAGTGCCGGCGCCGCCTTGAATCGGATCAACGATAAATTGGTCGTGCCATAGGCCTGCTATCATTTCGTCGGCTGCCTTCACAATCACTTCGCCGAACTTCGGCTTCAACTGCCCGGTTTCCATATTGGCAAGGGCTGCGGCTTTCTTGACGATCGCCAACGCCACGATCAATTCCCGGTGAATCCGGTAGCCCGTGATCGGGAAATTATCTACCGCGCGCAACGTTTGTACACCGTAGTATGCATGAATAGGAACCTCTTTGCTTCCCAAAAAATCTTTTTCTATCCGAAAGCCGGCTTCCGCCATACCCCTCATCCTTTCCCGCTCTTCTTTCCCGCAATATTTCAGCGTTCCCTTGCACCGATACGGCTATACCCCTTCCGAAGCAAACCAAAGAGCCGAGCCTCCCGCCAAGGGAAAGCCCGGCTCTGCACCGTTGACCTTCTGGAGCTTTACAACGCGCTTAAGAAACGAATAATTTTATCATGCATCCCCGGCAAGTTCTCATGGCCGAAGTCCGGATAAATTTCCGTGCGGACGGTCGTCTTCATCTTATTAATCGCTGCGAACTGCGTCGAAGGCGGGCACACGGTATCGGCCAATCCGACGCCGACGAGGACGTCCGCCCCGACGCGGGACGCCAGATGTTGAATATCGATATAACCGAGCTTCGTAAAAATTTCGTCCTCCCGAATATGCTGCGGATCGGCATGGCGGAAGAACGTCTTCAGCTCGGCGTAAGCGTCTTTGCACAAATCCATTTCCCAGACGCGTCTGTAGTCGCTCAGGAAAGGATAAACCGGCGCCGCCTTGCGGATACGCGGTTCGAGGGCGGCGCACGCAATCGTCAACGCGCCGCCTTGCGACCATCCGGTGGCGCCGACTCTTGCCTCGTCGACTTCCGGGAAGCCCATGACGACGGAGGCCAGCAGCGCCGTATCGAGAAAGATGTGGCGGAACAGCAGATTGCGCGGGTCCGGGTCGTTCAAGCCCCGAATGATATGACCGTGGTGCGTATTGCCCAAGACGCCGCCCGAATCTTCCGACAAGCCGGCTTGTCCGCGAACGTCGAGGGATGCGATGGAAAATCCGAGCGCCGCATACGCCAGCTTATCCGTCCAGTCGCCGCTGCTGCCTGTGTACCCGTGGAAATGCAGGACGGCCGGATGCGGTCCCTCCGATTGCTTCGGCCTGACATATTTGGCGTGAATGCGAGCGCCCCTCACACCGTTGAAATACAAATGAAAACATTCCGCGAACGGGACCTGAAACTCGGCGGGCACGAGCTCCGCCTGCGGATCGACCGCTTTCATTTCCTCAAGCGCCTGGTTCCAATAAGCGTCAAAATCGGCCGGCCGGGGGTTGCGGCCCTCATAGGTACGCAATTGGGCAAGCGGCATGTCAACTAACGGCATCATCATCATCCTTTTTTATTCACTGGAAAATTGGTTCTTCATTCCAACTATACGCGGTGACATTCCGCTTTTCAACGGTATCATGGCGCGCCCGATTCGCTCTTCCGGCAGATTTAAATAAAGCAGCCTCCGGCTCCGCATGAAGGGCGGCTCCAGAGGCTGCATCCTAGCTCAGCGTCTCCTGCAGAAATCGAAGCGTCTCGGCATAGGCCGCTCTGGCCGATGCAACGTGGTAGCTCGGGCGCGTATCGTTGAAGAAGGCGTGCGGGGCGTCCGGATAAATCCGGTAGTCGAAGCGTTTGCCCGCTTGCTCCATCGCCTCGGCGAACGCGGGAACTTCGTCCGTAATCCGCTTATCGTTCTCTCCGTATAAACCAAGCACCGGACACCGGATGGAGGACAGCGCGTCCAGGGCTGGAGCCGAGCCATAGAAAATGACGGCTCCTGCAAGCTGCTCGTCCCTCACGGCCAGCGCCGCCGACAGCGCGCCCCCCATGCAGAAGCCGACAGAAGCGACGCGCTGTCCCCGCGAGTGCTCGCACACCTCGCGCAAGTAAACGGCCGTTTCGGCAGCCTGCGTGCGAAACGCGTCCTGCAGCCCGCCCAGGTCGAAGAGCCGGTTCAGCGTAGCGGAGATCCCCGACCGCTCGTGCTCGGGGAGCCGCGCCAGCGCGGTATCCCGTTCTTCCGCATTGCGCCATGCGGACGGCGGAAGCGTGTTCAGGAACTGCTTCGCCGCCTCGATTTGACCGGCACCGAGCGCCGGCAATCGTTCGCCGTCCTTCGCGAAAAGGTCGGGTGCGAAGGCTGCGTAGCCCGCTTGCGCCAAACGCCGCGTGACGTCCTGGATATGCTCGTCCACGCCCCATATTTCCTGCAGCACGATAACGGCGGGAAGCGGCGTTTGCGCCGTAGCCAGTCTTGCGGCATACCCGGTGTACGCTCCTTCCGGGCCGTATCGGACCCAGTCCGCGATCAAACTCATGTTCGGTTCCTCCTTCGGCTTCTTCAGCATGCGCTTCACATAGGAAAGAGGCTTTACCCGGTCTTCCTCTTCCGGTATAAAGCCTCTTGTTGACCTGGTCGGATATGCTTCTTATCCGATGCGCTTATTTAATTATAACGAAGCTAAGGATGAACGGCAACTTGAGCCGCGTCCGGAGGCGTCAAGGCTTTGTTCAGCGCTTTTTTGCTGCTCCAGCGGACGGTAACGAGCAAGCCGCGCAAATATTCGTCGGCGATCATCGCCGCATAGATGCCGATCAAGCCCCACCCCGACTGAATGCCGAGCACATAGGACAGCCCTACGGCGACGATCCACATGGAGAAAAAGCCGTTATATACGACGAAGCGGGTGTCCCCGATCGCGATTAAAGCATTGCCCATCGCCATGTTGACCATTTTGCCCGGCTGTAAAATCAAATTCAACCCGAGCAGCGACAAGCCGATCACCAAGATGCCCGCATCTTGAGTGAAGAACGACAATATGCTCTCGCCTAATACATAAAGAAGCAGCGCACCGATCAAGACGATAACCAAACCGCTGCCGGTTGCCCGGTATGCGCTGCGGTAGGCCTCTTCTTTGCGCCCGGCGCCGTATAAATAGGCAATCTGGATTTGGACGGCCAAGGCCACCGAGAAGCCGAGCAGGAAGCAAAACGATTCCAGCGTATTCATATACGTTCTTGCGGCTAAGGTCGACGCGCCCAATTTGGCGACGAACGCATAAATGACCAGCTGGGAGAAAAACCAGGAGGCCATGTTCAGGCCCAGCGGCCAACCGATACGCAGCACTTCGCGAAACATCGGGCGGTCATACAGCTTCCAGTCGCTCCACTCGAGCCGACGGGAAAAGGCACCGGCCCAAACGATGACCAGCACTATCGAAGCGACCAATCGGCTCATGACCGTGGAAAGGGCCGCACCCTCCAAACCTAACGCCGGGAACCCGAATGTGCCGTAGATCAGCAAATAGTTCAGAATAATATGAACGACGTTCATCCCAATGGCGACGAACATCGGCGTGCGCGTGTCGCCCGTGCTGCGGATGACGGTGCTGAGCGTCGACATCACAGCCGTCAAAACCATGCCGCCCCCGACGATGGCGATATACGTCCTGGCAAGCGGCAGCAGCGACACCTCCAGCTGCAGCAAGGCCGCTACGCGGGCCGCGCCGAAGTAAAGAAGCACGCTCAAGCCAAGCCCGATCACGATCGACGCTTTCACCGTCATGATGCCGATCTTGCGCGCATCTTCGTTCCGCTGCGCCCCGATCCGCTGAGCGATCAGCACACCGGCTCCGCCCGCCACGGCGGCGAATAAAATCGTCACCGCGTTAAACAGCTGGTTTGAGATCCCGACAACGGCCACCGCATCGTCGGATATGCGGCTTACCATAAACGTATCCGCCGTCCCGAGCAAAAATTGCAAAAACATTTCAATAAAAACGGGCCACGCAAGCGCCCATAAGGTCATTTTTTTGTGCGTATCCGTCATGTCCGTAAATCCCTCCTGTCGTCATTACACATTATAGATGGTATACTGGGATTCATATATCATATTTGCAACCAGAACTATTAAAATTCAAACTTTACATGCCTATAGTAAGGGGGTGAAAGCGCTGTCTGTGCTACAGTTGTCCGTCCCGCCGATGCCCTATTTCATTGTGAACGGTTTCGCGGCGAACGAGCCGGGCTTCAAACATCCGAACCGTCGGAATATCGGTGTGTTCGATATGCTGCTTGTGCGCAGCGGCTGCTTGTACATCGCCGAAGAAGACCGGAAATACGAGGTTTCAGCCGGTGACATGTTGATTTTGCGCCCGGATAAACATCATTATCCGACGGCACCCTGTCAGGAGGAAACGTTGTATTATTGGCTCCACTTCCAAACGTCCGGCGAGTGGCGCGTGTCTGATCCGAACGAATCGGAAACGAGCGATGACCGGGAGGAAAAGATTCCGGATCGGCTGCGGGTTTTCATTCCGCAAACCATCAAATTTCATATCCCCCAATCTTTTCATATCCCGAAGCCGGCCAAGCTGTTCGCGCTTATGGATCAGATGATCGAACTGGGCGCCCGTTCCGACAGCTTGTCCCGCTGGAAACAGCAGACGTTGTTTCAGAACCTGCTGGAGCGGCTGCATGAGTCCTGGCAGTCCGACGAGACGGCGTCCTCCGCCAGATGCGCCGATCAGGCGGCCTCTTATTTGCGGCAGCATTACCACGAGAACGTGTCGGCTCAGGCGCTTGGCGAAGCGTTGAATTTTCATCCGGTTTATATCGCGCGCTGCATGCAGAAGCAGTTCGGCTGCTCGCCGTTCGAATACTTGATGCATTACCGGCTGGAGCAGGCCAAGCTGCTGCTGCTGCAAACGGATCTGCCGATCACGCGCATCGCCGACGACGTCGGGTTTAATCAAGCCGCCTACTTCACCTCCTGCTTCGTGAAATATGTCGGCGCGACGCCTCGCGAATACCGGCGCCGGTTCCAGTAAAGGCAACCGCGCAAGCGAAAGAAGTCGCCTCCGCTCCGTGCCAAAAGCCCCGGCATGCCTTCAAGCGAAGGCATGCCGGGGCCGGGCAGGCGGCACGTATCCGGCCCGGCGCTGCCGCTCACAAAAAAAAGACTGCGCCGGCTTGATCAGCCCGGCACAGCCCATTTCCCATTACGAGATAAACCCTTTCTCCATCGCGCGCGATTTCTCGCGAAGGACGAAATATTTCAGCTTCGCGGCTTCCAGCGTCGTCTCTTGCCCGCGCACCTTCAGCTCGAACTTTTGCAAATCGTGCCTGGACAGGACGCCTGCGTCGTAACGCACCTTCATTTTATTCAAGTCCGCCTTCACTTCGGCCGTATTCCGCGCTTCCGTCGTATAGGCCAGATAGGCGTTCTCCGCTTCCGTGTACACGGCCTCGATTTTCTTCGTCAGCTCCAGCTGCGTCTGCTCGTTCTTCATGCCCGAAATCGCCAGGTTTACGCCCAAATAGTTGCCCCCATACGTATTTTGGGTTACCGTATTGGACTGCTGCCACGCCGCTTCGTCGATATTGTTCGCGCTCATCTTCATCTGATAGGCGTTCTTCAGGATCGTTTCCGTATCCGCTCGCTGCACGGGTTCTACGGTGACGATCGCGATGTCCTTCACTTCCAGCGAAGGATTGTACGCGATCCCGATGTCGAACGAAAGCTGCACCAGCGCCAGCTTGTAATTTTGGTTCAGCAGGGCGAGCTCGTCCTTGTGCTTGTTCAGCGCTTTGGTCGCCGTCAGCACGTCTTCGTTCGAGGCCAGCCCTTGTTCGCGGAAAAGCATCGCTTTCTTCACTTCTTTGTCCAGCACGGAAGCGTAATCCTGCATAAAGGCAAGCTGCTTCTTCAAGCCGAGCAGCTGCACGTATTGGGCGGTCGTCTGCAGCCGGATGGCTTCAACCGCCTCGTCCTTCTGCAGCAGCGCGTTGCGTTGGTCCGTGCTCAACTGGTGCGCCGTCGTCTTCAATTGCTCGCGCTGCTGCTGGATGATCTCATTCATGCCGGCGCTCATCGTACCCATGCCTTGGATAAGCTGATTGATCGCCTTATTCGTGACGGTCGTCACCGGCCCGAGCCACAGGTTGTCCGCCGGATCGACGGCTACTCCTTGCGCATTCATCCCGGCGACCATCTCCTCGGGCGTATCCGGTAAATGTCCGCCTGTGAACGAGCCGCCTACCAGCGATTCCCGCTGTGCTTTTAAATCCTGCTCCTTCGAGTTTAACGCCGCATATTTCAACAGGAGCAGCTGCAGGTTGTTCGAGTCCGTCAACGCACGTTCCAGCACCGACGGCAAGTCGATCGAAGCGACCGTCTCCAGGACCGGGGCGCTCAAGTACAGGTTTTGCTTCGGATCTTCCGTTACCGTCTCGGCATAAACGGCCGGTTGGACAGCGGCAGCAATCAAAAGTGCGGCGCAAAAGCCCGCAAATGTTCTTCGGTTCATTCTCGTTCCATCTCCCTCAATATTATAGGGTAAGCCCGCTTCCGTTTCCGGTTGCGGTTCCCGTTCCCGCAGGCTCGGCGCGAACCGCAACCGGCGCAGCCGCATCCTCCGGCGTCGTCTTGCGAAACACGGCAAAGCGCGTCAGCAGCATCGCCGCCATGAACGTCACGAGTCCCATCATCACGAGCGCCAGGCAATCGTAACCGATTGCGCTGTAATCGTTCGCCTTCACGAATACGCTGCGCACCCCGTCCAGGAAATAGGTCAGCGGCAGCAGATGCCCCAGAACCTGAAGCGCCCTCGGCATCGCTTCGAACGGCCAGGTAAAGCCGGACAGCAGGAACGAAGGCACCGCGATCAGCATCGCCGTCTGCGTCGCCCCGAGCTGATTGCCCGAGAACATGCTGATCAAATACCCGATCCCGCACACCGCGAACGTGAAGGACATCACGACCGCCAGCCCGGCGAACAAACTGCCGGCAAGCGGCGCCCCGAATAAATACGACGCGATCAGCAGCGCAATCGTCGTGTTAAACAAATTGATCAGGAAATAAGGCGCCGTCTTGGCGTACGCGATCCGCCAAGGATCGCGTTTCCATGCCGCATAACGCTGCCAGGTCCCGCCGTCTTTCTCCCGCGTGACGGTCAGCGAAATGCCGAGAAACAGCACCTGCTGCAAAATGGCGCCGACCAGACCGTACATCATAAAGTCGCTGTAATTAAACGTCGGGTTGTACAGTACCCGATAGCGAAACGGAATCGGCGACAGCACGTTCGCCACCTGTTCGTCCTGCAGGCCTTGCTGCAGCTTCATTTTTTTGGCTGACAGGCCCATGCTGAACGTGGTGATGACTTCGTTCGCGCCCTTGGTCGCGGAATTCGAGTACAGCATGTTGCTGCCGTCGACCCACGTGAGCAGCGGCAGCGTCTGGCCCTGCTTCAAGCTCGCTTCGAACCGGCTCGGAATGAACAACCCGACCTTCGCTTCCCCGGAGGCGATCGCTCGCCTGACCTCCTCCTCGGTATGCGCCTCGCGCGTCACCTGGAACGATTCGCTTTCCTCGAAAGCTTGAATGATTTGACGGCTGAGCGGGCTTTGATCTTCGTCCATGACAATCGTCGTCATCTCGGTCACCTTGTGGTGGGTATAAAGCGAGCCGAACAGCAGCGTATACATGACCGGCACGATGAAAAGAATTAAGAACAGCCGCCTGTCTTTGATAATGTGTCTCCACTCGTCGGCAATGACGCCGCCTACTTTAAGCTCCGTCACGACCGATCACCCTTCCGTTTTACCGTTCCACTGCAGCGTCATGCCGATCGCAGCCGCTTCCGGAAGCTGCGGCAGCTCAACCTTCACGCCGAACGAGCGCACGTCGGTCTCGCCCGCGGTTTGCGTCGCTTTCTTGACCGCAAAATCCGGTGCCGCCGCTATCGACTGGATCTTGCCTTCGAGTTCCTGCCCCGTCGCGATCAGCTTCAGCTTGACGCGGTCTCCGTTCTTCAGTCCGGCGAGCGACGTCTCAGTCATATAAAATCTCGCCCAATGGCCGTCTGTCGCTTGAATGGTAAAAACCGGGAAGCCCGAGCCGACCAGTTCGCCGGGCTGTGCGCCCTGCGCCAGGATCACTCCGTCGCTTGGCGCGATAAGCTCGGTGTAGCTCTGATACGCTTCCGCTTCAGCCTGCGCCGCCTTGGCCTGCTGCTCGGCGGAGCCGGCCGACTGCACAGCGCCCTGCGCCTGCTGTATGGCCGCATTCGCTGCGGCAACGTCGCCTTCGCGCACGGCTACTTGCTCGCGGCCTGCCTGGGCGAGGCCGAGCGCCGCTTTGGCCTGCTCCAGCTGCGCTTCCGCTGCGCGTATTTCCTCCTCGCGCGGCCCTTGCTGAGCGAGGTTGTACTGCTGCTGCGCCAGCTCATATTTCGTTTTCGCTTCCTGATAGCTCACGCTCACTTTATCGACGTCGGCCTGCGCCACAAGGCCTTCCGCAAGCATCGCCTGCATCCGCTTCAAGTTTTGCTCGGCGAGGGCGTACACTTCCTTGGTCGCCTGCAGTTGAATTTCGGCCTGCTTCTTCTCTTCCGGACGGGCGCCGTTACGCAGCCCGTCGACCTTCGCTTGCGCCGCCTTCACCGCCGCTTCGGCCTGGGCGATTTGCTGATCCGCCGCATCGGCCGTAGCCGTCACGCCGGCGATCGCCTGCGCCTTCTTCGCCTGAGCGGTAGCGGTTGCGCCCTGCGCCTCGGCAATCTTGCCCTGGGCGAGCGCCACGGCCGCTTTGGCCTGCGCCACCTTCGCCTCCAGCTCCGTGCTTTGCAGGCGGGCCAGCACCTGGCCTTTCTTGACCGTATCCCCTTCTTTCACGAGAATCTCGGTAACGCGGCCGCCGATCTTAAAGCTGGCGCTAACCTCGTTCGATTCAATGTAAGCTGTCGGCTGCACGGCAGCTCCGGCTTGCGTGCTTCCGTTTACTTGCTTCGTAGTGAGCAGAAAGCCTCCCGTACCGATGGCCACCGACATCACTGAATAAACCAATGGTCGAATAAAGCGCATAAATACCCCTCCGCATAAAAGATGATGAAAAAAAGCAGCCTATTTCGTGGATAGGCCGTTCATTAGATACGTTTGCAGCAGCTCCAAAATGCGTTCATCCGTGAGCGGCGGATGCTGCCGTTCCCAATCGTAAACGAGCGCCAGATACAGCTTATAGACGATAAAGGCGGTAATTTTCGGATCGCAGGGCTTCATCCCCCCGGTGCTGACCGCGCGTTCGATCAGCTGCGAAATGTAGTCGACCATTTGATTCTCGATCTGGTCGAGCGCGTTCTCCGTCACCTGACTGCCGAATTCGTTCACCTCGTGCGCCAGCTTGATGAGCAGCTCCTGTTCCTTCCTGAACATAAGCGCGGCGTAGATGGCCCCGTGGATTTTCTCAAAGACGGTGGCGCCCTGCCCGATCGCTTCCTCCGCCGTTCGTTTCATATCTTCCACCAATACGCTGACAATCTCGTTCAGCAGTTCTTCCTTGCTTGTCACATATAAGTACAAAGTACCTTTGCCGACTCCTGCGATTTTGGCGATGTGCCCCATCGTCGTGCCTTTGTAGCCAAAAAGCGAGAACGATTTTTTCGCCGCATCCAAGATCGCCGTTTTTTTAGGATCCATTTATCCATCTCCTGTACTGACCAAAATAACAATTGGGTTCTGAGGTCATTTTCCACTATACCATCCGTATTTTTCTAATGCAACTGTTACATGCGCAGGGCGCCATGCTTTGCCCTTTTTATTATGGATAGGACCTGTCGGGAAAACGTCGTTCGATACAAATTCACACCGTTCGCAGCGTAAACATTGACTTCGCTCTTTACGGATGGTAAAGTAGTTTCAGTAAATAGATTTTATACAATTTAATTTCAAGCAATCTAATATAAGGAGGTTTGCAAATCCTGAATCGCGATGAACTTTTGAAGCTCGAGAATCAGTTCTGCTTCGCTGTTTATGCGTGCGCTCGCGAAATTACGAAGCTGTACCGCCCGCACCTCGACGAACTGGGCATTACGTATACGCAATATGTAGCGCTGCTGGCGCTTTGGGAACGGGATGACATTACGGTCAAGGAGCTTGGCGCACGGCTATACCTGGATTCCGGAACGCTGACCCCGCTCTTGAAGAAGCTGGAGGCCTTGAAGCTGCTTACCCGCATACGCGACCCGCAGGACGAGAGGAACGTGCGCATCCGGCTGACGCCGCAGGGCGCCGCGCTTAAAGAGAAGGCCTACGACCTTCCCGAGAAACTATTTTGTGTCACCGGCATGACGGAAGACGAAACGACAGCGCTGCGTCTGCGTCTCACTTCCTTATTGGAGCAAGTCCATCTCAAAACAACGGAGGAATAAACCATGAGCGTATACGAATTTAAAGCCAACAACATCCGCGGAGAGCAAGTTTCTTTAGAGGCATACAAAGGAAAGGTGCTCGTTATCGTAAATACGGCCAGCAAGTGCGGACTCACCCCGCAATACAACGAGCTGCAGCAGCTGTACGAAACGTACAAAGACCGCGGCTTGACAATCCTTGGCTTCCCCTGCAATCAATTCGGCGCGCAGGAGCCCGGCTCGAATGAAGAAATCAACACGTTCTGCACGCTGAATTACGGCGTCACCTTCCCGCTGTTCGACAAAGTCGAGGTGCGCGGCGAAAATAAGCATCCGCTGTTCGCCTACTTGACGGAACAAGCTCCGTTCGAAGGAATCGACCCGCAGACCGGCGGCAAGCTGGCCTCGTTCCTGGAGCAGCAAGGGCTGCTTGAAGGCAATGAGATCAAATGGAATTTCACCAAGTTCCTGATTGACCGCAGCGGCAACGTCGTGAAACGTTTCGAACCGCCCGTTACGCCGGCTGCGTTAACAGCCGATATCGAAGCGCTGCTGTAGTCCCCCGCCCCCTCCTGTTCGCCGTGTGTGCGAGCAGGAGGTTTTTTCTTGTCTTGTCACGGTAACGCTTTCTTGTTAAGATTATTTTGTTAAGACTATATCTTGCTGCTTGCCGTCAGATATGGGACAGCGCACCTGTTACCCGTTTAACGGTTATCGGAGGTCGAAGCATGAATAAATACGAAGCCGAATTCAGCAACTTGGTCAAAGCGTACCGAAAGCGTCATATGGGCAAAGGCCCGGGCCGGATCACGACCACCTTCTGCAAGAACTGGGCCATCTGCGAGATGGAAGGCAATCTCTCCCCGGTCGAGAAATTTATCGCAAACGCGGCCGACGGGAAGCAAATGCTGCGGGAAGCCCGCACGCAATGGGTCAAGGATATTTACCGCAGTCACCCTCCAACCGAGATGGAGCAGCTGCTGGGAGCTGCATTCGTCGATTTGTTCGTCGATATCGACATCGATCAGGATTTCGGCATGTCCATCTTCGTGTTTGATCAGAACATCCAAAATAAATTCGGCGACCGATAACGTCAAACGTTGGCGCTTGGCAGCGAACCTGCTGGAGACTAACCGCTGGAGATGAAGCTTTTTCATGCGAAAAAGTAACGTCTCGGCGGTTTTTTTATTGAACTTATACCAGACCGACACTTCTAAGGAGGACGTACAATGGGAAAAACGAAACATAGCGGCCGCATAAAATTGCCTGGGAAGCCCGACCCGAAGCTTTGGGTCAGCCGAATGCCGTTCGGCTTGGGACGAATTAAGCCGCATCATATTCGCGATACGCTGAAGGTCGCCTGGGAGAACCGCGACAATTTGCCGTATGCGGCCCGCATTCTGACACAGGGCGTTTGCGACGGCTGCGCGCTCGGGGTGTCCGGGTTATACGATCAGACGCTGGAAGGCCCGCATCTGTGTACGACGCGTCTGAACGTGCTGCGGCTCAACACGATGCCGGCGATCCGCCCGGACATGCTGCACGCCGATATCGACGAGCTGCGCAAGCTGGACAGCGCGCAGCTGCGCAAGCTCGGGCGGCTTCCCTACCCGCTGATGCGCGGCAAGGGAGAGCGGCGCTTCCGCCGTGTAGGCTGGGACGAAGCGCTGCAGACGATCGCCGGTAAAATACGCGCCATCGACCCGAAGCAGCTGGCGTTTTATTTGACGGCCCGCGGCATCACGAACGAGTCTTATTACGCCGCCGCCAAGGTTGCCCGTTTCATCGGCACGAACAACATCGACAACGCCTCGCGCATCTGTCACTCGCCGTCCAAGACGGCCTTGAAGCGCTCGGTCGGAATCGGAGCTTCCAGCTGCACCTATAAAGATTGGATCGGCACCGACGTGCTTGTCTTCTGGGGCAGCGTCGCCGCGAACAACCAGCCCGTCTCCACCAAATATATGTACGCCGCGAAGCGCAAGGGCACGAAAATCATCATGATCAACCCGTATCGCGAGCCGGCGATGGACGGTTACTGGATCCCGTCGATTCCGGAATCGGCGCTGTTCGGGACGAAGCTCGCCGACGATTTCTACCAGGTGCATATCGGCGGCGACATCGCCTTCATGCACGGCGTCATGAAGAGCTGGTTCGAGATGGAGACGGAAGCTCCCGGATCGGCCGTCAATCACGCCTTCATCAAGGCGCATGTAAACGGATACGAAGAGTTGAAGGCGCACGTGCTTCAGCAGGATTGGCAGGAACTGGAACGCTCCTCCGGTTTGAGCCAGGCGCGCATGCGGGAATTTGCCGAGCTGCTGGCGGAAGCCAAATCGGCCGTCTTCGTCTGGAGCATGGGGCTGACCCAGCACCGCTTCGGCACGGATAACATTTCGCAGGTCGCCAATTTGGCGCTGCTGCGAGGGTTTCTCGGCCGTGAGCATTGCGGCCTGATGCCGATTCGCGGGCATAGCGGCGTGCAGGGCTCGGGCGAAATGGGCGCCGATCCGTTCAGCCTGCCGGGCGGCGAGTTCAAGGGCGACGACATCGCGCGGATCGAGCGCGAGTGGGGCTTCGAGCTGCCGAAGTGGCAGGGCGACATCGTCGGCGTCTCGCTCGAGAATGCGCTGCTCCCGGACGATCATGAGCGGAAGCTGAAGGTGTTCTACACGTCCGGCGGCAACTTCCTCGAGACGATGCCCGAGCCGGACTTCGTCCGCTCCTGCCTGGAGCAGGTCGACATCCGCGTCCATCAAGACATCGTGCTCAACACCTCAACCCTGGTCGACGCCCGGGAAGCCGTGATCGTCTTGCCGGCGATGACCCGTTATGAACAGCCGGGCGGCGGCACGTCCACTTCCACCGAGCGGATGGTCTACTTTTCGCCGGAAATCGAAGGTCCGCGCATGCCGGAAGCGCGCGCGGAGTGGAGCATCTACGCGGAGCTTGCGGCGCTCGTGCGGCCGGATTCCGCCTCTGTGCTCGGCTTGACGGATGCGGCGGGCATCCGCCAGGAAATCGCCAGAGCCGCTCCCAATTACGACGGCATCCAGCATCTGCGCGCGAAGGGCGACGTGTTCCAATGGGGCAATGCGTGGCTGTGCGAGGATGGAATTTGCCCGACGCCGGATGGACGCGGCAGACTGATCCCGGTAGAACTGCCGGAGCGGCGCAAGCCGGAGGGGCATTTCTACGCGACGACGCGGCGCGGCAAGCAATTTAATTCCATGATTTACGGCAGCCACGACCCGTTTAATGCTGCCGACCGTTACGACGTGCTGCTGCATGCGACCGATGCGGCGAAGCTGGGGATTGCGGACGGGGATGCCCTTGTCGTTTACAACCAGTTCGGCACGTTCCACGGCCGGGCGAAAACTGCGGAGGTGGCCCCCGGCAATGTGGAGCTGTATTGGCCGGAAGGCAACATGCTGTTTCCCAAAGGCGTGTATGAGGCTTTCGCCGGCATCCCCGAATACAATACCGCCGTCGTGGTGGAAAAAGCGGAAACGTATCATGCTTTGAAAGATACGCGTTACGTTGAGAAACGAGTCGCCGAGCTCGAAATGGAAACGCTCGGCTGAAGCGATCGGAGGGCGAGTCCATGACACGAAAACTGACGACCCATTGGCATATGATGAAATTCAGCGGTCAAGGCGCAATCGAGCAAGAAGACGAGATTGCCGAGGAGTTCCCGCTAACCTTGTATGTGGACGGCGAAGAATTCGCGACGATCGTCTGCTCGCCGACCGAGCTGACCGATCTGGTCGTCGGTTTTCTGGCGTCGGAGGGCGTTATTCGGCAAGCCGGCGAGTTGAAGACGATGTCCGTCGACGAGGATCGCGGCATCGCTTACGTCGAATTGATACGCCCCCAATCCGTCGGCAAGGAATATTACGCCAAGCGGTTTATCGGTTCCTGCTGCGGCAAAAGCCGTCAGTTTTATTTTCAAAACGATGTGCGGACCGCAAAAACATCGGTCTCGCAAATTCGTATAAAGCCCGAGCAGGTTTACAGCTTGATGGAGACGCTCCAGCGAAGCTCGGTTGACTTTCGCAACACGGGGGGCCTGCACAATGCGGCCCTCTGCTCGGTCACCGATGTGCTCGCGACGCGCGCGGATATCGGGCGGCACAACGCGCTCGACAAGCTGTTCGGGCACTGCTTGCGCAACCGGTGGCGGACGAGCGATAAAATTATCGCGTTCAGCGGACGCTTATCGTCCGAAGTCGTGCTGAAGGCGGCGAAAATCGGGGTCGGCGTGATGCTCTCCAAGTCGGCGCCGACCGATCTGGCGCTCTCCTTGGCGGACGACCTCGGCATTACGTGCGTCGGCTTCATCCGCGGCTCGTCCATGAACGTTTACACGCATCGGGAGCGTATCGCTTCGCCGGACGTCGAGGTTTAAATATTAATAGTTTAGGTTGTTATTTTAATGGCAAGCTGCCCTTCCACCCGCTATGATGTAGGATGGACGAGACTAGACGGAGGGGAACTATTGTGACTTTCGCATGCAAAGCTTATGAGGATACTTATCAAGGCGAGAAGGCGGTATGGCTGCAGGCGGGCCGTTACGAAGCGGCTGTTCTGCCCGAAATCGGCGCCAATCTGATCGCGTTCCGCGATACGGAGGCCGGCTACCGCTTTTTGCACGAACCTGCGCTTGAGGAGATGGAGAGCTTCAAAGCGCGTCCGGTGATTCACGGCATGCCGGTGCTTTTCCCGCCGAACCGGATCGAGGACGGCAAGTTCCCCTGGAACGGCGCCACCTATCAATTCCCGGTGAACGAAACGGCGCGAGGCAACCATTTGCACGGTTTCTTGTTCAATATTCCCTGGGTCGTGGAAACGTACGGTACGACTTCGAACAGCAGCTACGTGACGCTCACGCAGAAGGTTGACGCCGCCCATCCGGTATACCGTTTTTGGCCGCACGCCTTTACGTTCCGGCTCACCTATACGCTGACGGAAGACGGATTGGGCCAGCACGTGCTCGTGCGCAACGACGGCACGGAACTTATGCCCTGCCTGCTCGCCTTCCATACAGCGGTCAATGCGCCATTCGCTCCGGGCAGCACCGCAGCCGACTGCCGCTTTACAATGACGATCGGCCGGCGTCGCGAGATGAGCGAACGGATGCTGCCGACGGGCAGATTCCAGACGCTGAAGCCGGAAGAAGAAGCGATCAAATCGGGCGGCATTTCGCCGTTCTTCGAGCCGATGGATAACCATTACACGGCGGAGCCGCAGAACGGCCGCAACCGGATGGAACTCACCGACTCCCGGCTTGGAGTCAAGCTCGTCTATGACGCAGGCACGTCTTACAAGCATTGGATGATCTGGAACAACAATGCAACCGAAGGCTTCTTCTGCCCCGAGCCGCAAACGAATCTCGTCAACGCTCCGAACGTCGATTTGCCGGCCGAGGAGATCGGTTTGTTCTCGCTCGCGCAAGGCGAAATCTGGGAAGCGACGAGCCGCTTGTACTGTATCCGGGCTTAACCTGAACATCGCATCGCCAAACCGTTCGCTCCCTCTGGATCGAACGGTTTTGTCATGCAGTGAGATGAAAAGAACCTTCATCCCCACTTTGAGAGTGGTTTTGAAGGTTCTTCTTTTATACTTGGTTTCGAAGTTGTACCGTTAAGATGATCGCATTGGGTTTTACCCTTTAGGGATAGCCTCTTCGCTAGTCAGCCTGACGGTAATGCCGAACGGATCGCGGGCGAACCAAGCTTCCCCGTCCTGCTCCAGCGCGATCCCGGCTTGACGCAGCCGGGCGGTCGTCCGCTCCAGCTCTTCGGGCGTCGGCGCGACCAGCGTATAATAAGCGAGCCCCGCCGCATCGTCCGCAGCAGGCGGCGCGCCAACGCCGGCCCAGGTGTTCAGCCCGACGTGATGATGGTACCCGCCGGCCGAGACGAACATCGCCGAATCCCGTGACGCCATCAGGTCGAAGCCTAACGTCTCGATATAAAACCGCCGTGCTTCAAGCAGGTCGGATACGTGAAAATGAATGTGCCCGATACTAGTTCCCGCGGGCAGCCCTTCCCACGGCGAGTCCCCCGCCTCCTTCAATAATCCGTCCACGTCGAGCGGATCGGTCGTTATCACATAACGGCCGCTCTCGTCGCGCCGCCAGGTTTCACGGGGCCGGTCGGCATAAATTTCAATGCCGTTGTTGTCCGGATCTTGAATGTACAATGCCTCGCTGACCAAGTGATCGCTATGCCCGACATGAATGCCGCACGTCAGCAAGTGGCGCAGCGACAGACCGAGCGCCCGGCGATTCGGCACCAACAGCGCAAAGTGATACAACCCCGCGGTCGTTCGGCGCGGCATGACGATAGCGTTCGGCAGCTCATGCAGAACGACCAGCGGCGACTCGTCCCCGTCGGCCGTCAACACAGCCCTCCCGGACGCGCGGTGCAGCTCGCGCAGCCCGACAACCTCGCCATAAAAGCGCACCGACCGATCCAGCTCGCTCACTTTCAAGTGGACCGGTCCAAGCCTTGTCTTCTCGTGGAGATGATTTGCCTGCATATGCTTTGTTCCCCTCTCTTCATTCATTCGGTTACGGTCATCGTCCGCTTCGTCAAGGGATGACCGCTTCGCGAACGTCTTCTTTCAATTTCCCCTGCTGACCCGGGCGCCACGCTCGTTCCGCGCGGGCTGACCGCCATGAAAAATAACGGCGGCTGCGCCCATCTGCTTCATTCATATTAACTCTCATTATACTCCAATTATTCCAAATGTGAAAAATTAAACAAAAAAACTAAGGATTCCCTAGCAGGATAACTGTCACTTTTTGTCGAAGTAATTGGAAAATGCATGAAAATGGAGAAAATAAACAGGCGGAAGGTGTTTTTAGCGAAATGGAAAAATCAACAGTTATCGGTATTGTTCTTGGCTTTGTGGCAGTCATTGTGGGGATGATTCTGAAGGGAGCAAGTCCCGTTGCCCTCGTCAACCCGGCTGCTCTTATGATCATTTTCGTAGGAACGGCGGCCTCTCTCTTTATCGGCTTTTCTTTAGAAGAACTGAAAGGCTTCCCCAAACTGATAAAGATTGCCTTCACCGAGCAAAAAACAATTCCGAAAATGGATCTGATCAACCTGTTCACGGACTGGGTGTCCATCACCCGCCGCGAAGGGCTCCTCGCGATGGAGAGCAAGGTGGAGGAAATTCAAGACCCGTTCTTGCGCAACGGTATGCGCATGATCATTGACGGCAACGATCAAGACTTTGTGCACGACGTCTTAATGGAAGATATTCAAGCAATGCAGGAGCGGCACCGTTCAGGCGCGCAAATTTTTACCCAAGCCGGCACATACGCGCCTACGCTCGGGGTACTCGGGGCCGTTATCGGCCTGATCGCGGCGCTCAGCAATTTGAACGATGTCGAGAGTCTCGGCCACTTGATCTCTGCGGCTTTCGTCGCAACGCTGCTCGGGATTTTCTCGGGTTACGTCCTCTGGCATCCGATTGCCAACAAATTGAAGCAAAAGTCGAAGAAAGAAGTGGAAATCCGGCTGATGATGGTCGAAGGACTGCTCTCCATCCAGTCGGGTATTTCGTCGACGGCCGTGAAGCAGAAGCTGATGATTTTCATACCGACTTCTCAGCGCGACGAGAAAAACGAGAGCAAGGCGGGAGACAGGGATGAGTAAAAAAAAGCACCGCGAGCATCATGAGGAGCATATCGACGAAACATGGCTCATCCCTTATGCCGATCTGTTAACCCTGCTGCTCGCGCTCTTTATTATTTTGTTCGCCTCCAGTCAGGTGGACTCCAAAAAGTACGACAGTATCATGCGTTCTCTGAACTCTGCCTTCACTGGCGGTACCGGCACCTTTGACGTGTCCAATATGATTCCGCTTCAGGTGGCGCCGAACGTTGATAAGAGCAAGTACGAGGATCCGTCGAACCCGGCAACGGCCCAGCAGCAACAGCAAGAACAGCAGGCGAAGCAGTTTCAGAAGGAACAGCACGATTTGGAGCAGCTCAAGGAAAGGCTCGATCAATACATAGCGGACAACCAGTTGTCTGCGGAGCTCGACACCCAATTGACCGACGATTTGCTGATGATTACCATTCGAGACAACGCCTTGTTCTCCTCCGGCTCCGCTACGGTAAAACCGGAAGCTACACGGCTTGCCGGCTTCATCTCCGAGATGCTGGCGCAATACCCGAATTACCGGGTCGAAGTGGCAGGTCATACGGATAATGTCCCGATCGGCAGCGCCGCATTCGAAACGAACTGGGATTTGAGCTCGAAGCGGGCACTTAATTTTATGAAAATATTGCTCGAGAACGATCAAATCGGCCCCGCCCGCTTCCGTTCCATCGGGTACGGCGAGTACCATCCAATCGACACGAACGACACGGAGGAAGGACGGTCCAAGAACCGCCGGGTGGAAGTGAGCATTTTGCGCAGCATGAAAACCCCGCAATTTGAGGAAGTGCCGAAATAAACGCAGCGCCTGCCAAAAAAAGCAAGCGGCGGAACAAATTCCGTCACTTGCTTTTTTAGTTGCTTCCGTTAATCTAAAGAAATGACGCGACTTCCGGAAGAGCCCGTTAACCGCTCCGGCGGGAACACTTGACGAACCGGCGAGATGATCAGCGTCGCCACGGCCGCTTTGATCGCATCGCCCAGCAAATACGGGTAACATCCGGCGATCATGGCTTTCTCGAACGATAACCCGGTGACGTGAGCAAGCCAAGGTACGCCGGTCACATACAGCAGCAGGGAGCCGAATACTTCCAGAACGAGGAACGCGGCTGCATAACCTAGCGCTCCTCTCATGCGAATGCGTGGCAGCAGCAAGCCGATCAACAGCGCAGCGAATGGCCACATGATGACGTAGCCGCCGGTCGGGCCAAACAATACGGGCAAGCCTCCCGTACCGTGCAGCAGCGGAAATCCGATAGCGGTCAGGACGACGACGAGCGCCATGCTGAGAAAGCCGTACCACGCGCCCAGCAAGCCTCCGGCGAGCATGACGGCGAGC
This sequence comes from Paenibacillus sp. EPM92, assembly GCF_016586185.1. NCBI lineage: Bacteria > Bacillati > Bacillota > Bacilli > Caryophanales > Paenibacillaceae > Paenibacillus > Paenibacillus sp. EPM92. The sequence continues at coordinate 159,248 of NZ_BCPS01000064.1, read as the reverse complement.
GTTTGCAGCGTAATGGGGACCGGGGTGAAGCCCAGCGGGATGCTCACATAACCGAACAGCACCAATAAAGCGGCAAGGAGCGCACTAAATACGATTCCACGAAGCGATAATTTCATGATTGAACGACCCTCTCATTTTTGATATGGTTATATCGTTAACCTATATTAACACAATGTGGTTAACAATTCGAGAGTGCCTACAACATTTTTTTATACGGAAAGGTCGTTTATTATGTCTGTTTTCTCCCCTCTGATTTCTATACATGACGCCTCCGTTCACTTCGCTTCCGAATCGGAGGGCGTGCGCAAGGCATTAAACGGCTTCTCGCTGGACATCCGCCCCGGCGAATGGATCGCCGTCACCGGCTCCAACGGCAGCGGCAAAAGCACCTTGGCCGGCATACTGCTCGGCAGCTGCCCGTTGTCCCAAGGCCGCGTCATCCCGAGCGGCCGCGTCGTCGTACGCGGCGTGATGCAGCATCCGGATGCGCAGGTGCTTGGCGACACGATCGAGGAAGAGTTTCACTTCGTCCTCGGCGCCATCGGACTGCCGGCGGACGAATTCGAACGGCGGCAGCGCGAAGCGCTGCGGCGCGTCAGGCTGCCGCTGCCCGCTTCCACGCCGATCGGGGAATTGTCGGGGGGTCAGAAGCAGCTGCTGAACATCGCCCTGGCGCTCGCCGTTCGTCCGGATGTGCTTGTACTGGACGAACCGACGGCCATGCTCGATCCGGACGCCCGCGGGCAGGTGCTGGAAGCGGTGCGCGAGGCGCACCGGGACGGCGCCGCGGTCGTCTGGATCACACACCGGCTGGAGGAAGCCGCGGCAAGCGAGCGCGTCATCGCTTTGAACGAAGGCGCCCTCGCGTTCGACGGCTCGCCGCGCTTGTTTTTGTACGGCGCGGAGCGGCCGGAATCGCTCGAACGGCAGCCGTCTGCGATTCCGGCCGCGCCTTGCGAGCGGCTGGCGCTTGAGCCGCACTTCGTCGTGCGCACGGCGGCGGCCCTGCTCCGGCGGGGCGTGCCGCTGCGCGAGCTGCCGCTGCATGCGGACGACTTGGCGAAGGCGGTGGTGCCGCCATGCCGCTAAGCTTGGAGCGCGTGGCCGTCGCCGCGCCGAACGATCCGCAGCGGCTGCTGCTGGACGGCGTCGACTTAACGCTCGCGAACGGGACCGTCACGCTGCTGATCGGTCGGACCGGCTCCGGCAAATCGACCTTGCTGCAGACGCTCGCCGGGTTGAAGACGCCGACTTCGGGCGCGGTTCGGCTTGACGGGGAGCCGCTATGGCGGAAAGGCCGCGTCGCCAGCGCTCATTTGCTTCGGCTCGGTCTCGTGTTTCAATTTCCCGAGCAACAGCTGTTCGCCCGCAGCATCCGGCACGAGTTCGCATACTCGCTGCGGCCATATAAGCTGAAGCCCGAGGACTGCAAGCGGCGAATCGCCGACGCGCGGGCGGAGTGGGACTATAGCGGCACGTTCGAGCCGGACCGCTCCCCGTTCGCGCTTAGCGGCGGCCAGCGCCGCCGGCTCGCCCTGGCGAGCACGACGGCGACGAAACCGGATTGGCTGCTGATGGATGAACCGACCGCAGGTCTGGAAGCGGCTGCAGTGCAGGAGCTGCTCGCGTTCATCGAACGCCGCAGACGTGCTGCGAGCCGCGGAGGCATCGTGATCGCCACGCACGATCTCGACACGTTCCTGCCTATCGCGGATCGCGTCGTTGTGCTGCAGGACGGCGGCATCGTCGCCGATGCCACGCCGGAGGCGTTATGCCGCGAGCCCGGTTCGCTGCAGGACGCCGGCGTCGGCCTGCCGAGCTGCGTTGCGCTGGCGCAGGCGTTCGCCGCGCACGGACTGCGTCTGCCGGCCGATCGGCTCACGCCGGAAGCGGCGGCGGATGCGATCGTCGCCGCGCTTGCGGGCACGGCCGTGCCGGAAGCGGAAGCGGCTGCCCCGGCTAGCCCGGCAGCGCAAGCTCCGCCTGCGGGCACAGCCGGCGAGAAGCTCGCGCAGACGCGCATTTCCGCAGAAAGCGCGCCTTCTTCGATCGGGTACCGGCTCGACCCCCGGTCGAAATGGCTGCTGTACGTGCTGCTCGTCATCGGCACGATGATGCAGCAGCACTGGACCGGCCTGACGGTCGCGCTCATCCCCGTGCTGCTCGGCTTCGCAGGCTTGCCTCGGCCGGTATGGGCCGGCCTGCTGAAGTTCGCCCGCCTGCTGCTATTATTTTTTGCGATCTCGGTCACGCTTGCGGGGGTGACGTTAACGACGGGAGACGGATTTCCCCGGATCGGTTTCTCCCAGGCGCAGGCGATGACAACCGGCTTCAACGTGTTCCGCTTGTTCGTCGTCACCCTCGCCAGCTTATGGTTCGCCGTCACGACGCCGTACGGCCGCATGGTCGAAGGCTTAAACTGGGCGCTTGCCTATGGCAAAAAAGCCAAGCTGCCCGTCGATTCGTTCGCCCTCGCCGTATCGCTTATTTTTCGTTTCATTCCGATGATCCTGAACGAATGGCAGCGCTTCTCGGACATCGTGCGCGCCAGAGGCAAAGCTCCGCTGCAGCCGGGCACCGTCCGGCCCCGGGATATCCCGGCGCTGATCGTGCCGCTGCTGCTGTCTTTGTTTCATCGCGCCGAGAATATGACGATCGCCATGGAAATGAAAAAAATCGGACGGCGTCCGCTCGTCTCGAGCCGCAGCCGGCTGCTTGTCTGGACCCGCGCCGATAGGCTCGCCGTCATCTTCGGCCTCGTATGGCTGGCTGTATTGATCGCTTTGCGCAAATAACGGAACGCTGAGTACGCGTTGGGCCGGCCTGTATAACGAAGGCCGCTTTCGACATTCAACCATCGAAAGCGGCCCTTTTTTTCCGGCCGACGCCCACCCCCCATTCGTTTCCGCACCGGATCAGCTGTACCTTCACCTTGGGGCATCGTTTATACTAGTTGGGGGAGGCGGCTCTATGAGAATTAATGATCTTGCCAAGCGTGTTAACGTAACGCCGCGAGCGATCCGTTTATATGAACAGAAAGGATTGCTTAAACCGCAGAGAAGCACCGGCAACGGTTACCGGACTTACACGGAGCATGATGCTTGGCGGCTGCAAATGATCGCTTCACTCCGTGAAATCGGATTGGGCTTGAATCAAATCCGCAAGCTGCTGGATAAATACGATCAGGGCGACACCGCAGAGGTGCATCATGATCTTGAAATGCAAAGAATGTCCATGGTTTCAAAATGGGTGGAGCTGAAATATGCCATTGCCATGACCGACGAATTAATTGCCCGTCTTGAAGCCAAGCAGGGGCTGCACCTCGAGGATTTGTTCCAGCTTGCGGAAGATTTCAAACATCAAAAAGGCCACTCCGCATGGCAGGATAAATGGGGCTTCGACCGCATAGCCGGCGATTACGATCAATCCGCCCCTTTATTTGCGGCAGGTCCGTTTATTTCCGCACAGGAATATGAAGCCGTGTTGGAATTTATGCGGCAGTGGGTGGCCCCGCAGCGTGACGAAGCGGGTTTGGATATCGGCACGGGAACCGGCAATCTGGCGGGCAAGCTTCTGGCAACAGGCGCTTCCATGCACGCCATCGACCAGTCCAAGGAGATGCTTGCCCGGTGTCGGGACAAGTTCCCCCAGCTGCCGACCAAACTCGGCAACGCGCTATCCCTTCCTTTTCTGGATAAGCAGTTTCACTTTGTGGTCACCGCTTTTGCTTTTCACCACCTTGACGAGGCGCAGCAAATGCTTGCATTGGAGGAAATGAACAGGGTTCTTAAACCGAACGGGCGAATTTGCATATCCGGTCTCATGTTCGATCATAACCATAACCCTTTCCAAGCACGGTCCGATAAACACCCCTCGGATCGCTCCAAACTATTGGAGTGGTTCCACAACCACGAATTCATTACCGTTCAACATCAGATGAATCCATGGGTCCATGTGATCTACGCCGTCCGGAAAAATTAAAGCCTTGACCTTCACCCAAGGTCAACCCCCATTCTGGATGCAGGACTAAGCACTGGGAGGATGACAGGGATGCCGGATCATGACCACATTTACACGAACGAAGCGGCACAGTACGATTTACTCATATCGCGGGAGGACTGCCGGCACAACATCATGGAAACTTTCCGCAGGCTCCTCCCGAATCTCGAGCATCTGGACGTCGCGGATATAGGCGCGGGAACGGGAAGACTATCCTGTTTGCTCGCTCCGTATGTCCAATCGGTCGTCGCCATAGATGCCTCGCAAGCGATGCTGGACATCGCCGCAGACAAACTGAAGCGTACGGGACTAACGAATTGGGAAACCTGTGTGGCCGATAACCGGCGCTTGCCGCTGCCCGATCATTCCGTTGATGTCGTGACAGCCGGATGGACGATTTGCTATTCGGCGAATTCCAAGGTCGATCGATGGAACGTTCATTTGGAAACGATCCTTGCGCAAATTCAACGAATTTTACGCCCGTCGGGAACGGCAATCATTATGGAAAACTTCGGAACCGGCGACGAACAACCGAATCCACCGGATTTCCTTACAAGTTATTTTCATGCGCTGGAGACGGAATACGGATTTTCACATGCCTGGATTCGAACGGATTACCGATTCACATCCGTCGACGAAGCGGAGCGGTTATCGAGGTTCTTCTTTGGCCCTGATATCGCGGACAAAGTAAGCGCCGCCAATCTGCAAACCGTCCCGGAATGCACGGGTGTATGGTGGAAGAGGGTATGAATGACAACCAGCGGCTTCGCTTCCTGATTCACGCACGATTTCCCTTATCACCTGCGTTGTTGTCATTGTTGCACCCAGGACTCACCGCCTGGATCAATCTGAACAATTGCTCGGCGGTGCGCCTCAGATTATAACGCGCTTCGTCAGGTTCCATGGCTTGTTCGAGCGATACGGGACCGTTGACAATGGAAAAAAACGAGGTAATCCCCAAGTCGTTCAGGCCGGAAGCCTCTTTCGTTACCCCGCCTGCCAGCGCAATGACCGGTATGCCGTGCTTTTGCGCAAGCCGGGCGACACCTGAAGGGGCTTTCCCCATGGACGTTTGTCCATCCAGCCTTCCTTCCCCGGTGATCACGATATGGGCGCCGTGCAGCTTCTCCTCCATGCCGATGATGTCCAGCACCAGCCCGACTCCCGACTGAAGCTTGCCTTGCAAAAAGACGGCAAAAGCCGCACCGAGTCCGCCCGCCGCTCCCGCTCCCGGAATGTTCTGAACATTGACGCCGAACGCCCTCTGCACGACGCCGGCGAATCCGGCTAATCCTTCGTCCAGCACCTCTACCATCTCTGGACTCGCACCCTTTTGCGGCCCAAACACATAAGCGGCACCGTCCGGTCCGTACAGCGGATTGTCTACATCGCAAGCAATCTTGAATACGCATTGTCCTAGCTCCGGGCAGGCATGGGCCGCATCTATGCTGCGGATGCGCAGCAAGGCTTCCCCGCCATGGCCTGCATCGTTCCCCGCTTCATCCGTGAACCGGTAGCCTAAGGCTTGAAGCATGCCGATTCCCGCATCGTTCGTGGCGCTTCCGCCCAGCCCGATCACAAACTCGCGGCAGCCTTGACCGATCGCGTCGAGAATGAGCTCGCCCACGCCGTATGTGGTGGTACGCAGCGGATTCCTGTGCTCTACGGGCACAAGCGGCAGCCCGCAGGCGGCCGCCACTTCGATGACTGCCGTAAGTCCATTCCCCAGAATACCGTAGGATGCCTGTACAGGCTGCTGAAGCGGTCCTGTCACCTGAACGGAGCGGATCTGGCCGCCCGTAGCGGACACAAGCGCTTCAACTGTGCCTTCCCCGCCGTCGGCAAGCGGCAGGATAACATTGTCCGCCTCCGGGTACACCTTGTTAATGCCTGCAGCGATTTCTGTACTGGCTGCCATGGAGGAAACACTGCCCTTGAACGAATCGATCGCAATCACGACTTTCATATGATCCCGCCCCTTTATCCCTGATGAATAGACCCATTATATATGAATAGTCCCATTATAAGAGAACAGGTTCCGAAGCGGAACGTTCCGCGTACCAAAGCTTGCTCCTCCTTTTTGTTACAAGTACTGAATGTTCCCCTCGCTTACACATCTTCATCTTGAACCAGCAGCGCCAGGTACATGCTGACCGAGTCGCGGAACTGTCTTGGATCCAGCCCGGTTTTTTCCGCGATTTTATCCAGCCTGTACTGCAGCGTATTCTTGTGCATATACAAGGCGGCAGCGGTTTCTTTAAGCGATAAATTATGCAAAAAATACGTCCTCAGCAGCATCCGCTCTTCCGAAGTAAGCCCGCCCAGCCGTTTGCCGGCGAAGTCCCGCTTCACCCCCGGATCCAGGCCTGCCAGCAGCAGCCCTAATTCCAGCGATTCGTATTCGCAAATCCGCTCGCCGATGGATACCGCATACTGCAAAGCCAACCTTGCGTGCCGATACGATAAAGAAAGTTGTTCCCAAGCCGCTATACTGCCGATCCCGACCGTCAGCTTGTCCGGCCCGTGCGCCGGATGCGCCGATATGTCCTGCACGATGGCTTTATAACGGGATTGCCCGGCTATCGCAATGTATTGATTCGGGAACAGATACGTATACAGCTTTAAATGCCATTGCTGGACGACATCATGCATGGAATATGCGCTGCCCGAACGTTCTCGTCCCGGTCTGCGGTCTTCAACGACAAGGACAAACGCGCCCTCTTCCATGTCGACGCCAAGCTGACTCAGCCTTCCCCGCCAGCCATGCGTTTCCTCCGCGGCCTCGCCAAACACCAGCAGCCGGGTCACCGCCGAGCGCAGCTCATCCTGCGACTGCGTTTCCCGTGCCAGCATTTGTTCCTTAATCAGAACTTCCGTAATTTTCGTAAGCAGGAAGCCCAGGGAACGGCATTCGTCGGGGTCCCCCGAAATGCCGATAACGCCTATACGCTGACCGTCAATGATAACGGGATAATTGATACCTTGACGCGAGCCTAAATAAGCTTCGGATGCGGTTACCTCAATCGGCCGCCCTTCCCCGTGCACCTGCATCCCCGCCTGATGAAACGTGCCGATCCGCTGCTTGTCGGTACTGGCGATAATTTTGCCGTCCGGATTAATGAAATTAACGTCATGCCCGATGACTTCTTTGGCAGCTTCCACAATGGCTCCGGCCAAAGCTTCGCTCATTCGAAACGAAGAATACATGTTTCTATTCCCCCAAGTGTATGGTAAACCTTCGGAACTTCCATGTGGTCATTCCCCGTCTTTCAGCCGAATGCTTGCTAATAACGGGCTGCCGGGTTCGTGCCATTCAGTGATTGAGTATATCGTAAATAATAAGAAAGATACGGTCAACCTGTCCGGGACGATTTCTTGCAAGCTGCCGCTTAAACAGTATACCTCATTCGCTATACATCCGGACGAATCCCGGCTGCCGGTTGAGCATGTTCTTCATAAAAATACCGCCGAGGAGGTTCGTTCGGCTGCTCCAGGCGTCAGCCGAACGGTCTCGGCGATCGTTCTTCACGCATTATCGATGAAACGCCTTCCAGAATGGCTTATCGGTGCCGAGAATGCTGCGGATCTTCGAGTAAGGAATGCGGAAAGTCGGAAAACCGGCTGCATATGGCGCGATATCATACGGATTGAAATAGATGTACAGCGCATCCCCTTTGACGTAAAACGGCTGATTCGGCGCTATGCCTTTGTAACTGTCCGGAAAGACGTAGTCATACTTCGGATCGGTCCGGATTTGCTCGCCGATGATCGCGCTGAGCGTCTTCACATAGTCGGCGCCGGTTTTGAATAAATCTTTCAGCTCGTAAAACCGCCCGCTCTGCAGGTCGACATGGGGGTAAATCCGGCTGGGCATGCCGTGTGCCGCGCCATACGGGTAGTTGTATCCCGTAAGCTCCAGCACGAGCAGCCGTTTGCGGAAGAACGCGACTTCATATTCGCCCGTATAGCTGTAGATCAACTGCTCTTCGCCGATCGGCTTCACTTGCGAGAGCTCTGCCAGCTTTTGATTCGCTTTTCGCTGCGCCAATGAATTTTGCATGCCCTTGATCTGCGGGTAATAAACGAGATAGTCGCGGTTCGGCTTATACTTGAGCTCATGCAGCTCGTACGACCCGCGCAGCTTCAGCGTTTGGCTCGGTTCCCAGACGACGCGCCCCGCAGCGTCCAAATACGACGTTCGCCGGTCGACGTTCGCCTGGATCAGCGGGCCCATCAACGTCAACGTCCCGCTGCCGGGGACGGAAGGCAGTCCCGGCGCCGGACGTCCGCCGGTGTCGATGAAATAGGTGTTTCGATCGTCGTAAACCGAAGCTAGTCCTTGGGCATACTCCTGAACCCCGTAAAAAACCGGTTTCGTCAAAAAACGCCCGCGGTCGTCCGCAATCGCATATTTCGATCCGATAAAAGGCTGACTGGCATCGATCGGGTAACCGACGGCAAGCCGATGCTCGCCAAGCTGATCCAGTCGGTTGTATTGAGGCTTCAGCACGTATTCGCCCTTCGGGTCGATCAATCCGTACCGATCGCCCAGATCCCATTCCATATTTACTACCGCGCGCCCGTCCCGGAAGGGCTGCGCGAACACATACTGCGGAGCGATGACAACCTCGCCCTGCTCGTTCATATACCCGTACTTGCCGCCCTTCTCCCGCTTGAATGTGAGCAAGCCTTCCCCAAGGCCGCCGGCATATTCAAGGTTGTACGTATGCAGACGATTGCCGTCACGCCCGATTAGCGCATACTCCCCGTCTTTCACCTTGACGACGGCTTTGCCGTCCTTGAAATCTCCGGCACTTTCATATACGAAAGGAATCGCTTCGCCGCCCTGCAGGTTCAAATAACCGTATGGGCCGGCGGCCGAACCGGGCGCGGAAGCCATTGCCAGCCCGTCACGGTAAGGACTGATGAAGCTGTACGCCTTCGCCGTCAGCACGGAGCCTTGCTCGTCGATCACTTTAAAGCCGTCGCGGTCGATCGCGATCGCCCGGCCTTCGGTGAACGGGGATATCGAATCAAACTTCGGCTTTACGCGGTACTGGTTTCGGCGGTCGATCGCCCCGCTGCGTCCGTCCACACTGACGATCGCCAGTCCGTTGTCCTGAAACGGATTCGCTTCATCGTATTGCGGCGAGATGATCATTTTTCCGTTGAGATTGATATATCCCCACTTCGTACCGTTCTTTGTTTTCTCGGCTGCGGGATAGAGCTCGCCCGCCCGCATGAGTTCCCCGGATTGTGCGGAATCCCCAGCTTCGGACTGTCGGGCTTTGTTCCGGGCCTCTTGCAGATGTTCTCCGTAGAACGAATAACCCGGATACATCCACGCCAACCGTTCATAGTACTGGGCGACCTTCGGAAAATAATACGGATATACGTCGTAGGCGGGAACGAGTTCTCCTTCCTGAAGCCGGTACACGTCAACATGGTAAGCTTCTCCCGTGTCGTGCGCCCATAACGCAAGCTCTGCAATACCGTCACGTTCGTGCGCGCCAGGCAAATCCGCCGCTTCCACATACGTGAACGATACCCCCGCCGGAGCGACGTCCTTCGCCGTACCATCCTGCCAATCGTAAACGGAAAGCTCGGACCCTATAGCCCCGACCTGCCAGCCGACGACAAGATCCATCCGGTTTCGGCCGGTGACCGGAGCGGCCTGCAGCGTACTGACCGAATAACCGTTCCCCTTCAAATCCGCTGCCGGCCGCCAGTCCGCTCCGACCGCTTTTAGAACAAGAACATGGGCATCGCTGCCCTTACGATACGCAGCCGCAATCTCGGACCGTCCGTCCCCGTCGAAATCCGCTGCAACCCACATGGGATGTCCCGTCTGCCCGTACCGGATCAACTCCGCCCCCTCCGGCAGGAAGGCTTGCGCCCAAGCGGTCGCTTTACGCTCGTCATACGCCATCTTCACACGCTCCCCTCTCAATATGCCTGCTGCTACTAACATATGGGCGATCTCCCCGATTGGTGAGTACGTGCATGGTTCCGCTGCGGCGATTCACGCCTGTGCTGCCGGATACTCTGCTGAAGTCTGGACCATGACAAAACGGCCTGCCCCTTGGGCAGACCGCTTGAGCTTTCATGAGGTTGGATTCGCAGTCAGGCCGCGCTTACGCTCCCGACGCTGCGGCTGGCGCAGACTCGGCTGGCGCAGGCGCCGCAGACGATGCCGGCGGCGTTTGGCCGTCATGCTTGCGTTCGACGAATTGCTTGAGGGCCTCGTCCATGTTTTCTTTCAGCTTGGCGATCAATTGATCTTGAGAAATTCCTTTTTCCTGCGCGATTTCAGACAGCGACTTGCCTTGCTGCAAGGCCGAAGTCAGCTCTTGCTGGGTGATGCCGAGCAGGGTCGACAACGACTCCGGATTGCCGAACATTCCGAATCCGCCATGCCCGCCGTGTCCGCCCTTGCCTCCGAGGAACCCGCCCGGGCCTTTCCCCGTGCCGTTAACCGCCTGCTTCAGACGATCCGCCAAGTCCGTTTTGTGCTTATCGGCTTGCTCTTGCGTGATCGTACCGGCGCTGACGGCGTCGTCCAATTTTTGGGTCTCCGCTTCGACCAGCTTTTGCACGAACGCCTCTTCGCTTAAACCCGCCTTCTCCTGCGCGATTTGGGCGAGCGTTTTTTGCTGCTGAAGCTCGCTTTGGATCACGGATGCCTCAACTCCGAGCACAGTCGCCGTTTCCTCGATGATGCCGCCCTTCATGCCGAAGCCTCCGCGCCCGCCGCGCTCGAAGCCTTGCTCGCCTCCTTCGCGATTACCGCGTTTGCCGAAGCCGTGCTGGCCATTCGGCTTCTGCGCCTGGCTGCTGCCGTCCGTCACGCTCGTGTCCGCCGCCGTGTCCGCCGCGTAAGCCTGCGTGTAGTACAACCCTGCGCCTCCGAGTAAGAAAGCTGCTGCTACCGTACCTGCTGCGATTTTTTTGCCAATCGTATTCATGTTCATTTCTCCTTTGTGTTTTCGTTTAGTTTTTGTTCTACACTTTGAAGTATAGGCGCCCAATCTTAAACGAACATGAAGGATAGCTGAGCGCTGCTTGAACGTTGGCTGAAAATTGGCTGAAAACGTCAGGATTCTTGGTTTATTCATCGTGCTTGAAAGGCAGCCACGGTAACGAGTCTTGCCGTTTCTCTGCTGCGGTATGGGTAGCATTTCCAGCACTGCATGCAGCGTAGACCCCTTAAAGAAGACACCATTGTTCCGCTATCTCCTGCTAGTTCTATCATGTTGCAATAGTAAAATGCCGGCGGTAATCGGACTAAGCTTACTATAAAGTATAAGATTACGGATGAGATTACGGATTCTCCAAGTTTATAAACGACATGACGATTGCTCCGATGCATGAACCGCATGCAGCAGCGTGAATCGGTTCGGCCTTACCCGGGGCGCTTCGCGCAAGCTTCTGGACAGCAATTCGTCGTCGATGCCAAGCTGATCCGCCGTTTCCGGACCGCCTGCTTGCAGCAGCAGCCGCTTCAGTTCATCGGCGGTTGGAATCTCGCGCACACCGCGCCGCAGCTCTTCGCCGTGGCCCGCGGCAAGCTTGTCGAACGACTCGTCCGCGGCGAGCCGGTGATAGGTCTGCGCGATGACCGCGCAGGCAACGCCCACCTTGGCGCCATGCAGCAGCTGCTTTCGGCCGAGACGCAAATACTCCATCTCCCAATAGTGGGATAAATGGTGCTCTGCCCCCGACGCCGGATGCGACTGCCCGAACAGCTGCATCGCAAGCCCCGACTCGATCAGCGCGTTCATCAGAATGCGTAGGCCCTCCGTGCTTCGCTCCGCGATCGCTTCCGCGCTCCGGACGCAAGCGAGGAGCGCTTGCTTCGTAATTTGCGCGGCGGCCGGACAATACGGCTCGTCCCGAACGAGATGGCCGAAGCGCCAGTCGAACAGCGACGTGTACTTGCCGAGCATGTCGCCGAAGCCCGCCGCCACCAGAGGCTGCGGCGCCTCGATCAACACGTCGAGGTCGGCGAAGATAGCATCCGGCGCGATCGCAGGAATCGTTATTTTCTCTCCGCCGATGATGAGCGGCGCGCCAACGGAAGTAAAGCCGTCGACAGACGGGGCGGTCGGCACAGAGATGAACGGCTTGCCCATCTTGAAGGCGATAAACCGAACCATATCGTGCAAGGTGCCGGACCCGACGGCCAGCAGCGCATCGGTCCCCTCTTGCGGGATGTCGAGCATGAGCCGAATTAAGCCCGCTTCGTCGGCCACGACGTCTCCTTGCGCATCCGGCTTCGCCCCGGCGAGTACGGTGCGAATACCGGCTGCGGCAAGCTCTGAGGCGAGCCTGCCGCCCGCTGCGCGATAGGTGTTCTCATCGGACACGAGAGCGACCTGGCGGTAGCCGCGTTCTTTCAGATAAGGCGCCGCTTCGAGCAGCGCACCTCTTTCCACAACGATCCGGTCCAGCGTTAGCGGATGATGCTTGCAGCAGGGGCAGCCTGCGGCAAGCGAAGATATAGATCGGACCTGTGACGGTTCCAGTTCCTGCATGCATAGTCCTCCTCAACAGGGTAGTCTGTTTACTCTAACCGACGAAAGGACAGCCGTACGCGTCGCATACGTCTGTCCTTCTCGTCGGATTCGGGATGCCCCGTTACCGGGTCAGGCTTCTTCCTTGATCGCTTTGCAGTCCGCCTGTGCCAAGGTAGCCTCCCGGAGCTATCACAATGCCAAAGGTCTGCCAAACAAATCGGCCGCTCATCTCCAACCGGCGCAAATTCGGATCACTTCCACTTTCGTAAACGCGGCTGGCAGCGAAAAAGTTCCACCCCTATGTTTCCAGCCGATACTGTCCTGACACGCCCGTGCGCTTATTCGAGTCAGGTCTGATCGCAGCCTCTATGCATCCCGAGCAGAGCCGCTTCATGGTCGTTGTAATAGCCCGCAGCCACCGCCGCATGAAGGGCTGCGCCAAACGCCGCCTCCTCCTCCACGTCCGCGACGAATAGCTGCTGCCCCAGCCTCGCTTGCAGCAGCCGCCGCATCGCCGGATTGCGGCGTATGCCGTTGCCCGAAGCGCTGACGGACGTCACGCCGGCACGCAGCTGCTGCGGGATCGCCTCCACGAACCCGAGCAGCTCCTCGATGATCCCGTTCATCCATCCGACGATCAGATGCTTCGGCGTCAAGTTCGACGGCCGCAAGCCGGTGATGTAACCCGTCGCTCCCGGCGACTGCCGCGTCCCGTACAACAAAGTCCCGACCTGCGGCCCATTCGCAAGCCCCGCCGGGAAGTCCGGCCCCGCTTCCGCCATCGCCTCCAGCGCCAGCTCGTTCATACGCGCGTACAAACTTCGCCCGTCGCCAAACTCCGGCATAAACGCACGGCACGTCTCCCGGAAAAACCGCTCCAGCAGGGCGTACGACTTGCCGCCGTTGAGCGATGCGCCGACCAGCAGATAACCTCCGCCCGGGCAAGGTCGCGCTTCGATGCCTTCACCTTCCATCGCTTCCGGCGAGAAGGCGGATACCTGCGCACCGGTGCCGATATTGAAGAGCAAGCTCCCCTTCAGCGTCTTCACCGCGCCGAGGAAACTTGCCTGGTTGTCGCCGATCGCGATGGCGACCAGCTTGCCGTCCGGCGTCCGGCCCGCCGTGTCGCCGGCACCGGCCACCCTCGGCAGAATGGCGGCGTCGAGCCCCGCCTTCGCCATCGCCGATAGATCGAATCGCTGCGCTCCGAGCGAGAACAGCCCGAAGCCGGCCGCATTCGAAGCATCCGTCACGGGGGCGGCCGCGCCGCAAAGCTTCATCGCCACGTAGTCGCCGATCGCGCACAGCGCCACGGCCTCAGCAGGCACTTCGCCATGCGCGGCATTGTAGGCATGCGTGACCAGCCCGTAGCCGGTCGCCAGGCGATAGCCGGTCAAAGCTTCGAGTCGGGCTGCGTACGTGCTTCCCCCCGCATCGATAAGCTCCTCGCCGCGCCGGTCCTGCCAGGTGACGAGCGGTCCGACCGCTTGTCCGCTGCCGTCGACATAGACGATGCCGTGCATCTGGCACGAAATGCCGATGGCGCCTACATGCCGCCATTCGTCGCCGCATTCGGCAATCATGGATTGCACGAGCCGGACAATCCGATCCGGCTGCTGCAGCGCCTCCCAACTGCGGGAGGACGCAAGCCCCGCATCGTTCGGACGCGTGATCGTCCGAAGCGCTTTTCCGCTAAGCACATCCGCAATGATCAGGCACAGCGACGTCGTACCGATATCGATTCCCGCAGTTTGCATCCCGCTTGCGCTCCCTTCCTTGAAATCACCTGCATACGCTGCCACCCTTGTTCAACGCCAAAAGGCTGCCGAGCATATTCGCCAGGCAGCCTTCGTGATGAAACTTACAGCTTGTTGAACGTTTCGGTCAATACCGGAACGATTTGCGATTTACGCGAGACGACGCCTTTCAGCAGCGCCTTGTTGTCGTCCAGCTTGACGTTGTACGCCTGCTCGACCGCATGAGCCGCGCGACCGAGTGCAAGTCCGACGGAATCGTTGTTCAGGATATCCGTCACGACGAATAAGAACAGATCCAGACCCTTCTCGGCGATAATGCCGTTCAGTGCCGCTTCCAATTCCGCTTGACGCGCAAGCACATCGTTCGTGTCGACGGCGTTGACTTGCGCAATCTCAACCTTGTAAGCGCCCATTTGGAATTCTTTCGCGTCCAGCGAGATCAGCTGGGCGATCGTTTTGTCGCTCAGATCGGCTCCCGCTTTCAGCATTTCCAAACCGTAGCTCTCGGCGTTCACACCGGCGATCTCGGCCAATTCGCGAGCGGCGGCTACGTCTTCTGCCGTGCAAGTCGGGGATTTGAACAACAAGGAATCCGAGATAATCGCGGACAACATCAGACCTGCGATGTTTTTATCGATGGCTATGCCGTTTTCCTTGTACATTTTATTCAGGATTGTTGCCGTGCAGCCTACCGGCTCAGCGCGGTAGTAAAGCGGATGGCTTGTCTCGAAATTTGCGATCCGGTGGTGGTCGATAACTTCGACAACGCGCACTTGATCGATGTCGTTAGCGCTTTGTTGACGCTCGTTGTGGTCGACCAGGATCACATTCTTCGCTTCGCCGGCTACCGCTTCAACCAAACGCGGCGCTTCTACACCAAATTGGTTCAATGCGTATTGCGTCTCCCCGTTTACGCTGCCCAGACGGACTGCTTCGACGTTTTGGCCTAATTTGGTTTTCAAGTCGGCGTAAGCAAGCGCCGAGCAAATGGTGTCGGTGTCGGGGTTTTTGTGCCCGAAAATAAGTGTTTTTTCCATGATACGGCTCCTTATGCGTGTATTGGCGAGAACGGCATCTCGTACTAAGTAATGCCCATACTCGATTATAACGTGAAATGCTCCTCATTCCAATGCCTTTACACAGATTTGTTTACACCATTTCGAGCGATTCCTTCAACCGGACAGCTTCCGGCAGCAATCCCATCACTTTCGCCCGCAGTTCCGGACTCTCGTGCAGCTCTTCGCTTAGAATGGCCACGAGGCCACGGTCGTCACGGGAGCGGATCAGCCGCCCGATTCCCTGCTTGAGACGCAGCAGCATATAAGGCAAATCGACCTCTTCATACGGAGATGCCGCCGACTGACGCTTCGCCATAAACACCGGATCTTGAGGCGGCCAAGGCAGCGACCATACGATGACGTTCGACAGCGACGGTCCGGGCACGTCGAGCCCCTCCCATAAGCTGACCGCGCACAGCACGCTCAGTTCGTCCTGTTGAAACGACGAGATCAAATGGCTGATCTCTTGGTCGCCCTCGAACCAAAAGCGCATCGCCGCGCATTCCGGATAATAAGCGACTTCGCGTTTAAACCGCACCAGCTCGTCTTTGGACGGGAATAAAATAAGCGCCCTGCCTTCCGTATGCTCCAGCAATTTGACGGCGGTTTTCATCTTCTCCGTGAACGTCCCCCGGTAAGACCATTTGGGAGCGATAACTTCCATTTGATGCTCGTACTCATACGGCGAAGCGACGGAGAAAGACAAGTAACGCTCCACCCCGAGGCTGTCCGTCACAAAATCGAAGGAACCGTCCACGGATAACGTAGCGGAAGAGAACACGATCGGCATATTTGCCGAAAAAACCCGTTCGCGCAGCACTTCCTTCACGGTTCTCGGCATCATGACGAGAGTAAGTCCGTTCACGCTTTCCGTCGCCCAGCAAATGAGCGATTCCGGCTGCCCGAACAAGCTTAAAGCCTTCTGCATCATCTCCAGATGCTCCTCGACGATACGCAGATGGTAGGCATTCAGGGTGTACAGCTCGCTCTCAAATACAAGCTCTTCCTCAATCGCCGTGAGAATGCTGCGGAACCGGTCCACCTCCTCAAGCAGCTGATCGCTCAAGACGATCTGCTTCCGGTCGGAGCCGGGGATTTCCCGGCTTTGCCGCTCCAGGACGCCGAACATCGCTTCGCTCTGCTCAATCGCCTCGTCGATCAGCACCGCGAGCGATTCGCGGATTTCTCCTTTTAACAAACGCGTAATCAGTTCTTCAAATACGACATGCTTCAGCTTGTAGGTCAGCGCCTTCTGGGCGGCCGACTCCAGCAAATGTCCTTCATCGAATACGACGGCGCAGTGGTCCGGCAGCAGCGGCAGCTGGCCTTCCCGCTTTCTTCCCTCATACGTCCACACATGCTCCATGTAGAAGTCGTGCGAGCAAATGATCAAATCGCCGGACCGCCGGTAGTGATCGCGGGAAAGCGTCTGCCCGCAGCGGTGCCTTTTGTCGCAGACGAAGCAGTCCTGAAAGGCGTCCCAGCCGATTTTGTTCCATTGCTCATCGTTCAGGTGCGGGTAAAACTTCCGGTCGCCGTAAGCGTAGAACGATTGCAGCGCTTCGTGCGTATGCACAAACTCCGGCAAGCTCTCGTACAGGTCCTTGTACATCTCGACATCCTCGTATCCGAATCTCGCCTCGTCGAGCTTGACCAGACACACGTACTGATCCGGCGATTTGCCGAGTCTGGCGTCTATGGCCATACCCAGATGCCGGGCCAGCTTGGCGATATCCCCCTCGGGCTTGACCAGCTGCTCGATCAACGATTCGTCGGCACAGGCGATAACCGCCGGCTTCTGCATATAACGCGCGTAACAGATCGCATACAATAAGTAAACTAGCGTTTTCCCCGTCCCTACGCCCGCTTCCGCGAAAATGGCCTGTTTCTCGGCAAACGCCCGTTCCAGCTGAAACGCCATATAAATTTGCTCGTCGCGAACCTCGAAGCCCGCTTCCGGCAATATATCGTAAAACACATCCGCGATCCATTCCGCAACCTGCTGAATGAACGGCTGCGAACGGTCGTAAGCAAAAGGATACCGCTCCACTATGATTTGGCCTCCATCCAAGTAAATTCAAGGAAGAAAACCATATTATCACACGATCCGCGTATAAAAGCAAAGAAAAAAGCAACCGGCCGCCCCTGGCAGCCCATTGCCTGAATGCCTGTTATTGCTCACGAATACATAGGCTTCTCCATACAAAGGCTCAGTTCAGATGTTGCTCTCCTGATCCTCTAAACTTTTCGCCTCGTGAAATAAGCACATCTGAATAAAATTCAATCTTCTCTCTGGTCAGGGCCATGATCTCCGATAGCTTAGCCTGCTGCGCCTCCAGCTCGGTGTAATGCTGCTGCAGAATGTCCAGGCGATTCGTTACGGCGTCCGTGAGATCCTCGTTCCCCGATGGAGCCCGATCCAGCAAGCAGCCGTCCTTGACGAAAATGGCGATATGCGCCAAAGACATGCCGGTGTCCTTCAAGCTCAACAGAAAGCGGATAAAGCGCAAATCATCTTCCGAATATAGCCGGGCTTTGCCCGGTCCGCGCCGGGCCGGCTCAGGCAGCAGCCGGATTTTCTCATAATAACGAAGCGTATAAGCGGTAATGCCTAAGCGCTCCGCAGCTTCCCCCACCGTGAGCATCTTGTAGCCTCCTTCCACGGCTGCCCTATCTATCCTCACAAGCAGTCTACTATTATTTTACCGATTGTGCGGGAGGATTCAATAAGACGGTGGGCCTCGGCCGCCTCCTGCAGCGGGATCACAGCATGGACGACCGGCTTGATCCGGCCCTCGGACAACAGCTGCAGCAGCGCTTGCAGGTCCAGCCGGAACCACGACGGATGCTCTCTTTTCCATTGCGTGACGCTGTAAGCGGAGGCCAGCACCGGCTTCTCACTGTGCCATTGCCCCTGGGAAAGCCGGGACCAGTCCCCCCGGAGCCGGGACGCAGCTTCGGCATCCGGTCCGGCCGTTAAGACGGAGGTGAAGCCAAAACCAACTAAAGCACCGCCCGGTCTTAACGTTTGAGCGGATCGCCGCCAATTGTCCCCCCCGATCGGGTCGAAAACAGCATCCACCCCGTCCGGGTACCGTTCAAGCACGGCTTGTACGAAATCTTCCGACCGGTAATCGATTCCCATGGCGCCGTAACCGCGGACCGACGCTAATTTCGGCTCGGAGGCCGTCCCGATCATCGTGAGTCCAAGCACTCGTCCCAGCTCCAGCAGCGCCGTCCCGACCCCGCCGGCAGCGCCATGAACAAGGATGCGGCGCATACCCTCCTTCTTCACGGCGCGATGCAGCAGCTGATAAGCCGTCACATAATTCAGCACGAGGCAAACGGCTTCATAAGGGTCTATGGATGCCGGGACAGGAATCGCATCCTGCTCGCGAACTCTTACATACCTGGAATAGGCGCCGGTACCGTCCAAGCAAAAGGCCACCCGCTCTCCCGCACGTAAACCGGACACCCCCTCCCCTACAGCTTCAATTCGGCCGACGCCGTCGTAGCCTGGGGTAAAAGGAGGCTTTGGCCCTCCGGGATAAACGCCTTTTCGCCGCATCACATCGCCTAGCGCCACGCCTGCGGCATCCACTCGAATCAGCACCTCGCCGGATGCCGGAGCCTGCAAGGGTTCATCCATCAACCGCAAGACGTCGGCTTCTCCGTAAGCCGTCACGATCACTCTTTGATTCATCGTTCATCCTTCCCTTCCTGATTGGATGAACCGATCATACAAGTTAGAGTCAACTCGAAGTCAATACCTGAATGCAACGCACAAAATCCCCCGAATTCGCTCATCCCTAAGCGTCATGGGGGGATTTCTCCTTGAATCTGAGATTATGAGTTCAGACGATCCATGATCCACGTCTCCGTCCGCTTCGGCCATGCTTCGCCCCGCTCCCACGCCAACACGAACGCCTCGTAGCGGCGCTGCTCGGGGAATGCGTCCAGCGGCCCGAAATACCGCTCTATCGCCAGAGCTTGCGAATCGTGTGCGCGCAGGGCTGCCGCCTTCACCGGCCAATACGGCTCCGTATCGAGACGAAACGCGGGCTGAACGCCTTTCTCGGCAAGCGGATCCGACAAAATATAATACAGCTTCTCTACGTGCGGGCACCATCCGTCCAGCACCGCCTTCGTCGCAATGCGCGAGATCGCCATATGATCGGGGTGGTAGTTGCCTCCGTCTTCGGGGAACGTCACGACGACCGGCGAACGGTGCCGGTTCAGAAACCCGGCGACGCGCCGAACGAACTCCGCTTCGTCCGCCTCCTGCAGCTTGCCGTCGGGATACGCGAGATGCTCCACCGCGGACAGCCCCAGAATTTCGGCCGCCCGGCTCATCTCCGCCTCGCGCAGCTCGGCAAGCTCCTCGTTGCTCAAGTGAGCGAACGCGCCGTTCTTTTTCCCGGCGTCTCCCTTCGTAGCAAGCAGCAGCACCGGGGCGTTTCCTTCATCAGCCAGTCGCCGGATCAAGGCGGCGCTTAGGAACGTTTCATCGTCGGGATGGGCAAATACCAATGCAATCGGCTCGGTCATCTCTTTCGTTTCTCCTTTCTCAACGGCCATAAGCGCCCGTTATAACAACTTGAGTCCGGATACGCTCTGCCCGGCAATGCTTTTCTCCATCGGGGGCAGAACAACGACGGTTAACGAGCCGGAAGGCACTTCCGTATGACCCGCGTCCCGAATGGACAAATAACCTTCGTCCGTTAGGCGCAGCAGCTCCCGCTCACTTCCTTTTAACACGATTTTTTTCTGCCCTTGATTCAGCCATGCCTGGTACGTTTCGTGAGAGCCTTGATCTTGAAGCAGCACGTGCAGGGTCATCGTGGTCGCCGCATGCGCGACCTGTGCGGCAATCTTCCCCGCAGACATCGACAGTTCTTCATTGACGACGTAATATTGCACCAAATCGCGATTCGGAGACTGCATATCAAGGACTCCTCCCCATTAGTCATTTCCATTCCATTATAGACGGTTCGGGGAGGAACTCAAAATAAACGTTTACCGGTATGCCCGGAGGCGCTCGTTCATTTCCCGAGTGTGCGCATACACGCTTTTGTAAATCTCGAACAACCCGCGATACGTCTCCACGTTCGCCGGAATCGGCTCGAAGCGGCGATCATACGCAACGAACGATGCCGCGCATTCGCTTAAGGATGCGAACCAGCCGCAGCCGACGGCGGCCAGCATTGCCGCGCCCAGCGCCGGACCCTGCTCGTTCTTCAGCTTCACAACCGGCGCGCCGAAGATGTCCGCCTGCATCTGCAGCCACACGTCGTTCTTCGCGCCGCCGCCAATCGAAACGATCGTCTCCACCGCCATGCCCGCCGCCCGGAACCGTTCGAGCGACTCATTCAGCGAGAACGTTATTCCTTCCATCACCGCGCGGGTCAGGTGCTCCCGGCGATGCGAGCCGTCCAGCCCGACGAAGCTGCCGCGGATGACCGCGTCGGCATGCGGCGTGCGCTCGCCGACCAGATAAGGGGTAAACAGCAAGCCGCCCGCACCGGCCGGCACCTCCGCGACAAGCGACAAGAAGGAATCAAAGCTTTCGTCCGGCGCTATCGTCTTCTTGAACCAATCCAGACTGTAACCGGCCGCCAGCGTCACGCCCATCGCATAGAAGCCTTCCGGCTGCGCATGGTTAAAGAAGTGCAAAGCGCCCGCAAAGTCCTGCTCCCGCTCCTCATAGGCGAGGATCACGCCGGACGTCCCGATGCTGCACAGCGTCGCGCCTTTGCCGACAATGCCTGCGCCTACCGCGCCGCATGCATTGTCCGCGCCGCCGGCGAACACCTTCGTCGACGCCGCAAGCCCGGTTTGACCGGCTATTTCCGGCAGCAGGCCGCCGACATGCTCCATCGCTTCGGCAAGCGGCGGACACAGCTTCGGATCAAGGCCGAACGCTTCGCAAATGTCGGTACTCCACCGTTTGCCGATCACATCGAGCAGCAGCGTGCCCGCCGCGTCGGTTATATCCATGTGCAGCTTGCCGGTCAGCCGGTAACGCAAATAATCTTTCGGCAGCAGGAAAACCGCAGCCTTGGCGAACAGCTCCGGCTCGTGCTCCTGCACCCATAACAATTTGGGCAGCGTAAAGCCTTCAAGCGCCGCATTTTTCGTAATATCGAGCAGCCTGGACCCCAGTTTTGCTTCAATCGCCCGGCATTGCGGGGTCGTGCGCGTATCGTTCCACAAGATCGCCGGACGCAGCACTTGACCTTGTCCGTCGAGCAGCACCAGCCCGTGCATTTGCCCGGAGAAGCTGATTCCCTCCACCTGCTCCGGCTGAACGCCGCTCGTCTGGAGCAGCTCGCGCAGCGTGCCCAGCGTTTGCGTCACCCAATCTTCCGGGTGCTGCTCGCTGTACCCCGGCTGCTCATGCTGCAGCGGATAGGTTCTCGACGCTTCGCCGCAAATCATGCCCTTCTGATCGACAAGCAGCGATTTGACCGAACCGGTACCCAAATCGATGCCGATTACATAGCTCATGCTGGAATCCTCCCCGTCATTCGAGAAAAAAGGGACTGCAGCAGTCCCTTGCTTTCGTTATTCTTCATTCTAGTATACCGCTGCTTACACCGAGAACAGGTACTCGTTCAGCTGCGCTTTGATGAGCTCCAGCTTGCCGGATTTGTTGCGGATGCGGTCTTGGGCGAGCGCGTATTGCTCCAGCTTGCGGAAGTCCGTCGTACCGTTCACGATGTCGAGGCCGATACCGCTTTGGAACGAGCTGTAACGTTCGCTGACGATGTTCTCGAAGAAGCCGTCCTCGATCAATTTCGCCGCCACCTTCAACCCTTTGGCGAACGTATCCATGCCCGCAATATGCGCGTGGAACAAATCCTCCGGCTCGAACGACGATCTTCTCACCTTCGCGTCGAAATTGACGCCGCCGGAGCCGAGTCCGCCGTTCTTGAGAATTTCGTACATCGCTAACGTTACGGCGTACAAGTCTGTCGGGAACTCGTCGGTATCCCAGCCGAGCAGCAGGTCGCCCTGGTTGGCATCGATCGAACCGAGCATACCGTTGATGCGCGCGACGCGCAGCTCATGCTCGAAGGTGTGGCCGGCCAGTGTGGCGTGGTTCGCTTCGAGGTTCAGCTTGAAGTGTCGATCCAGGCCGTACTTCTGCAGGAACGCGATGGACGTCGCCGCATCGTAATCGTACTGGTGCTTGGAAGGCTCCTTCGGCTTCGGCTCGATCAGGAATTGGCCGGTAAAGCCGATTTCCTTCGCATACGCAATCGCCATATGGTAGAACCTCGCCAGGTTGTCGAGCTCCAGCTCCAGGTTCGTATTGAGCAGCGACTCGTACCCTTCGCGTCCGCCCCAGAACACGTAGTTTTCAGCGCCGAGCTCCACGGCGGTTTCCAGACCTTTTTTCACTTGAGCAGCCGCATAGGCATACACTTCCGCATTGGACGTCGTCGCCGCCCCGTGAACGAAACGCGGGTTCGAGAACATGTTCGCCGTGTTCCACAGCAGCTTCACGCCGCTCGTTTTCATGTGTTCTTTGATTTGCGCTACAATGACGTCGAGGTTCTCGTTCGTTTCCTTCAATGAATGGCCTTCCGGCGCAATATCGCGATCATGGAAGCAGAAGTACGGGGCATCGATTTTCGTGAAAAATTCGAATGCCGCTTCAACGCGGACTTTCGCGAGGTCAAGCCCGCTGTACCCGTTCCACGGCCGAATCGCCGTATCCGCGCCGAACGGGTCGCTGCCGCCGCCGGTCATCGTGTGCCAATAGGCCACTGCGAAGCGAAGATGCTCCTCCTGCGTCTTCCCGAGCACGACTTCCGACTTGTTATAGTGCTTGAATGCGAGCGGATTCCGGGACTGTTTGCCTTCAAACTGAATGCGATTCACCGTATTAAAATAAGCCATGGATAAGTCCTCCTTATCGGTTGGAGATGAATTGGCAACGCTTTCCTTTATCCTAACATGCTCAACTTAGTTTGTCTAGTAAACAAAGTAAGTTGATGTTTTCTTTTTGTGAAAACGTGGTATGATGGAGAAAATCGACAACAAGTTCGTAAGGAGTTCGTATGAAAATTACCGGCGATCATCAGCTTATCAAAAAAATAAACACCTATATCGTGCTCGATACGATCCGGCGCGAGTTTCCGATTTCGCGCGCCGACATTTCGGCCAAAACCGGTTTGAACAAAGCGACGGTCTCGGGGCTTGTGAGTGAATTGATCGAAGCGCACTTCGTTACCGAAACCGGTCTCGGCGAATCGAGCGGCGGCCGCAAGCCCATGATGCTGCTGTTCAACCAGCAAGCCGGTTATGCGATCGGCGTCGATCTCGGGGTCAACTACATCCTCGCGATGATCACGGATCTGAGCGGCGCGATCGTCAAGGAGAAGAAGATCGAGCTCGCCGATCTCGAGGTGGAAGCCGTGACGGACAAGCTGAAGAGGACGATCCACGGTCTGATCAGAAAGGCGCCTCCCTCGCCTTACGGCATCGTCGGCATCGGCGTCGGTGTGCCCGGACTTGTCGACGATCAAGGGCGGGTGCTGTCCGCCCCGAACCTCGGCTGGGAGAGCGTGCCGCTGCGCGACATGCTGCAGGCGGAATTCGGCCTGGAGGTGTCCATCGATAACGAAGCTAACGCCGGGGCGCTCGGGGAAAAAGAATTCGGCGCCGGTCGCGCCGTCTCGAACCTGCTCTATATCAGCGTCGGCATCGGGATCGGCGCCGGCATCATACTGAACGACGCGTTGTACCGCGGTGTATCCGGGTTCTCCGGCGAAGTCGGGCATATGATGCTCGCGCAGGACGGGCCCCGCTGCGGCTGCGGCAACCGCGGCTGCTGGGAGACGTTCGCCTCGGAGAAGGCGCTGCTGCTTCAAGCGAATAAGCTCCGGCTGGGCGACGAGCCAACGCCCCGCTTGCACGCGCTGCTGGCGGCGGCCAAACAGGACGTGACCGGGGTGCGCGAGCTGTTCGCGGACACGGGACATTGGCTCGGCATCGGGATCGCCAACCTCGTCAACGTGTTCAATCCAGCGCTGATCGTGATCGGCAACCGGATGTCGCTGGCGAGCGAATGGATCGCCGATAGCATCCACGAGTCGCTGGACACGCGCAGTCTCGCGTTCCACCGCAAGCACACCTCCGTCGCCTACTCGCAGCTCGGCATGGCATCGTCCGCGCTCGGCGCCGCATCGATGGCGATCGGCCACTTTTTCTCGAAGATGAAGGCGACTTGGGAGTAGCAGCGCCTCCGCACCAAATAGCTGAACGAGGATGCTCTATTCGCACTGAAGATCGGGTAACGTATGCCGCCATGCCAAAAACGCCGCCCCTCCGCCAAATTGGCGAAGGAACGGCGTTTTTGACGTGGACCAGCTGTTCAGGTCCTGCAAGCGGTGCCTCGCTTCCGGCAAACAGCATGCCGCTCGCACGCTGCATGCTCGCCGGACACCGCTCTGGAATCGAATTACAAATCATGATGTACACGCATTCCTATTCTCACCGGCAGACGTTTGCTGTTTTTTACCGCAAAATACCGCATCGGGCGGGCCAATCTGCAGCTCCTTCAAGCTTTGCGACGCCCACCCTGCATGCGCCGCCCAGCCCTTCCGACTCCGCCTAACCCGGCTGGCGCTGCTCCTCGGTCCCGAACTTCGTCTCGTAGAAATCCTTCGCCTGCCCGCGTACTTCCGCAGCCGTGTCGCTGTCGATAGCCCGCTCCAGCAGGGCGCGGCACTCCTCGGCGTGAAGCCGGGACAATGCGAACTTTTGCTTGGCGACGGACGCCGCGTCCATGCTCCACTCGTCCAAGCCCATGGCCAGAAGCAGCGGGGCGGCAAGCGGATCCCCGGCCATCGAGCCGCACATGCCGACCCGCTTGCCTTCGCGGTGCGCAGCGTCGATCAAGCTGCGGATGGAGCGCAGCACCGCCGGATGGAAATAATCGTACAAGTGCGCGACTTTCTCGTTCATCCGGTCGACGGCCAACGTATACTGCACCAGATCGTTCGTGCCGATGCTGAAGAAATCGACTTCCTTGGCGAACCGGTCCGCAAGTTGAATGACGGAAGGAATTTCAGCCATGATGCCAAGCTCAAGCTTCTCGTCATAGGCGATTCCAGCCGCCTTCAGCTCCTGCATCGCCTGCAAGGCCAGCGCCTTTGCCTCCCGAAACTCCTGCATCGAGGACACCATCGGGAACATGATCTTCACGCAGCCGAACGCGCTGGCGCGGATAATCGCCCGCAGCTGCGTCTTAAACAGCTCGCGTTCGTGCAGGCACAGCCGGATCGCCCGCATACCGAGGAACGGATTGTCCTCGTGCGGCAGGTCCCAGTAGGACAGCTCCTTATCTCCGCCGATGTCCAGCGTCCGAATGACGACCGGCTTGCCATTCCACTGCTCCACCATCCCCCGGTAGACACGAAACTGATCCTCTTCGTCCGGAAAGCCGTCCGCGTGCATGAACAGAAATTCGGTCCGGAACAAGCCGACGCCGTCCGCTTCTTCCGCGATCCCTTCGCGCATCTCTTCCGGCATGCCTACGTTAACCGCCAGCTCCACTGTGGTGCCGTCCGCCGTGCGGGCCGGAAGCCCGCGATATGCGGAGAGCTTCTCGGCTGCAGCCTGCTCTTGCTCGAACTTCTCACGGTAGCTTGCGGTCGTCGCGGCATCGGGACACACGATGCAGACGCCTTCCGTGCCGTCCAGGATCAGCTCGTCGCCATGCTTCAAGGCGGCGAACGCCTCTCCTGTGCCGACAACCGCCGGAATGCCGAGCGAGCGGGACAAGATTGCCGTATGGGTCGTTTGGCCCCCGATACGGGTGACAAATCCGAGCACGGTTCGTTTGTCGAGCTGCACCGTAACCGAAGGCGTCAAATCTTCGGCGACCAGGATGACCGGTTCTTGAATAAACGACAAATCCGGGTACGACACTTGCTGAAGATGCGACATCAGCCGTTCTGCCACGTCTTTAATATCGTGAATGCGTTCTTTCACGTACGCATTGTTCATTTTCTCAAACACCGCGCTAAGCTGGGCGACAACCGTCTCGACGGCTTTCTCCGGCGATGCCTGCTTGCGCTTAACCTGACTGACGATTTCACCATAAAACGCCGGATCGCTCAAAAAGCTCTTCTGCCCTTGAATGATCGCGCTCTTCTCTTTGCCCAGCGTCAGCTCCGACTTCGCGATGATCGCTTCCAGCTCGGCAACCGATTGCCGCTTCGCCTGCTCCAACCGCTCAAGCTCCGCGGGCACCTGGTCCGGCTCGATCCGCTCCGCGTAAGCGGCCCGCCCCTCTCCGGCCAGCGCATAAACGAATGCACGGCCGAAGCGGATACCTTCCGAAACGCCAATGCCTTGAATGCGTAATTCGCCCATCCTACTCACCGAACCCCGACTCGAACAAGCGGGCGATTTCGTCCGCCGCCTTCTCCTCGTCCGGCCCGTCGGCCGACAGCTTGACTTCAGCGCCTTTCTCCAGCCCGAGCGCAATAATGCCGAGCACGCTCTTCAAGTTCGCTTCCATGCCGCCTTCCGTCTCCAGAAAAATATCCGATTCAAATTGTATGGCCGCATCGGCCAGCGTTTGCGCCGGACGCAAATGCATGCCCTCTTCATTGATAATCGTAAGTATTCTTGATTGCATAGGGTGAAACTCCTCTCCACCTGGTTCTTCTTACGGTGTGATCTTTATCGCTTTCTTAAGAGAGCGCGCTTTCCAAAGTACGCAGCACGTCTTCCTCGGTCTTCGCTTCGCTCAGTTCGTTGCGGAAGCTTTCGTGAATCAGCTTCCGTGAGATCGACGCCAGAACGCGCAGATGCTCTTTGCCCGCTTCGGCCTGCGGAATCGCCAGCAGGATGATCAGTGACACCGGCTGCCCGTCAAGCGCGTTCCAATCGAGCGGCCGGGATAGCCGGGCGAATGCCAGCCCCGGCTTCACGACACCCGCCGATTTGCCGTGCGGAATCGCTACGCCGAAGCCGATTGCCGTCGACGCATGCTGCTCCCGCGCCTCCACATCGGCAAGAAACAGCGCCCGGTCGGTCACGTATTGCCCGGCTTCCATGCGGGCGGCCAGCTGTTCCAGGCAGTCTTGGCGGCTTGTCGCGTTCATGTCAAGGACGATCGTCTGGGTTTGAATCAAGTCGTTTGCGTTTGCACTCATTTGTAGGTTCCTCCTGGTAATTAAAAGTTAAAGTTAAGCGACTTTCTTCTTCAACATCATGACCGAAACTGCGGTGATCACCGTACCGACGGCGATCGCTGCGGTATAAGCCGCCAAATGCGTTACGGCGTTCGGAATCGCAAGGACGAAAATTCCGCCGTGCGGCGCCTGCAGCGTCGCGCCGAACACCATCGACAGTGCTCCTGTTACCGCCGAGCCAAGCATAATCGAAGGGATGACACGCAGCGGATCGGCTGCCGCGAACGGGATCGCGCCTTCGGTAATGAAGGAAATGCCCATGACGGAAGCTACTTTACCCGCATCGCACTCTTCCTTCGTGAACTTGTTCTTCGCGATCAGCGTCGCCAGCCATAAGCCGAGCGGCGGTGTCATACCCGCTGCCATGACCGCCGCCATCGGGCCGTATACTTGGCTCGCCAGCAAACCTACGGCAAACGTGTAAGCTGCTTTGTTAACCGGTCCGCCCATATCGAAGGCCATCATAGCCCCAAGCAGCAGCCCAAGGAAAACGGCGTTGGTCGAGTTCATGGCGGTTAACCATTGCGTTAAAGCGTCCATAATCGATTTAACCGGCGTTCCAATTACGTAAATCATAAGCAAGCCAACGATAAGCGTAGATAAGACCGGAATAATCAGAATCGGTTTGACGCCTTCAAGCGTCTTCGGCAGTTTAACAGCCGTCTTCAGCCACTGGGCGATGTATCCGGCTAGGAAACCGGCAATAATCCCCCCCAAGAAACCCGCGCCGAGCTGACTGGCCAGCATGCCACCGACAAGGCCTGGCGCCAGGCCGACCCGGTCGGCAATAGAGAAGGCGATAAAGCCCGACAGAACCGGTACCATCAAAGCGAATGCCGCGCCGCCGCCGATGCTCATCAGCGCTGCAGCCAGCGTTCCTTCTTCCTTAAAAGCGTTGATGCCGAATATGAACGACAGCGCGATAATAATCCCGCCTGCAACGACGAGCGGCAGCATATTGGATACGCCCGTCATCAGGTGCTTGTAAAAGCCTGTACGCTTCGCGCTGCGCTCCTGCTTCGCCCGCTCGACCTTTGCGGCATAGTCGGCGCCGCCTGCCGCAGCGCTTGGCGATACGGCCTGCATCGAAAGTGCTTCCTCGATAAGACCGATCGGATTTTTGATGCCTTCGGCAACGCCCGCCTTCACGACCGGCTTGCCGGCGAAACGCGATTCCTCCACGTCCGTATCCGCCGCGATGATAATCGCATGCGCCGCTGCGATTTCCTGCTCGGTGATTTCGTCCTCCACGCCAAGCGCGCCGCGTTTCTCAACCTTCAACTCCACGCCTTTCTCTGCGGCCGTTTTGAGCAAAGACTCAGCAGCCATATACGTGTGGGCAATTCCGGTAGGGCATGAAGTAACCGCCAACAATTTTTTCATAGGAGATCCCCCTTCAAGATATAACTTCGTTTCCTTACAGAGCTTGAAGCTGTACCTGATTCACATGCCTTTCAATTTCTTCGAAGGTGCTTACCTGCGTTCCCGGCTTGCTTGCGGTTAACGTCCCAGCCGCCGCACTCCAGCGCGCCAGCTCCGGGAGCGGACGGTCTGCGAGCAGCGCGTGCGCCATGACGGCCACCATTGAATCTCCGGCTCCGACCGTGCTGAGTGCCTCGATCGGGAACGGACGGACGCGGTACGTTTCCGTTTCATTCATGACGATCGCGCCCTGCGCGCCCATCGAGACGAGCACAACCCGGATGCCCCGGTTCAGCAGGGAACGTCCGGCTTCGACGATATCGCGATCCGTCTCCAGCTTTGCGCCCACCAGCTGCTCAAGCTCGAACTGATTGGGCTTCACCGCATACGGGATGGCTTCGATCCCCGCAGCCAACGCCTCGCCGTCCGCATCCAGAATCGTCTTGACGCCGAAGCGGTGCGCCGTCCGGATGTAATCGTAATAGATCTGCGTATCGACGCCTTTAGGCAGGCTGCCTCCCAGCACCATCACTTCCGTTTCCGCGAGCAGCGCTTCCAAATTTTGATTCAGCGCTTTCAACGCTTCAGGAGCGATGTCGAAGCCCGGCTCATTAATCTCCGTCGTGACCCGCTTCCAGGTGTCCACCAGCTTCATGTTCGTGCGCGTTTCCCCAGCCACCTCAACGAATTCCGTGCGGATGCCGATTCCCTCCAGCTCCCGCCTGATGCGCGAGCCAAGCGTACCTGCCAGAAATCCGGCCGCGGTCACGCGAACCTGAAAGCTTTGCAAAATGCGCGCCACGTTAATCCCTTTGCCGCCGGGATCAAGCCGAATTTCTTCAGCTCGGTTCAAGCCTCCGACCTGGAGGGAGGGTAATAGCACCGTTTTGTCCATCGACGGATTTAATGTGACCGTTACCACCTGTTGTCTACCCATCTCCGAGCTCCTTCCCGGCCTCAACCGCATAAACCTCGATCCCCCGCGCCGTTAATGCCTCCATGAATTCACCGGGCATTCCGGCATCGGTAATACAGACGTCGATGTCGCTCCAATCGGCGAAACGCGAGAAGCTGACCTGATTCGCTTTACTGCTGTCGCTAAGCAGAATGACGCGGTCCGCGCGGCGAATCATTTTGCGCTTAATATCCGCTTCCATCAAGTTCGGCGTCGTCAGTCCTTCCTTCAAATCCATGCCGTTGGTCGCCATGAACGCTTTGTCAACCTTGATCATGTCGAGGCATCTTTCGGCGAACGGACCAACGAGCGACATGACGCCAGCGCGGTAAGCGCCGCCCAGGACAATGAGCTCGATGCCGAGAGGCAGGTTGACGTCTTGAGGCAAAATGATCGAGTTGGTCACAACCGTCAACTTCTGAAACGCTTCCAATTCGCGAAACATGTAGTACGTCGTCGTGCCTGCATCAAGCAATATCGTGTCGCCGTTGCGAATCATCGCCGCCGCCTTCGCCGCAATGGCTTTCTTCTCAGCGGTGCGGGAAATTTCTTTCTCCGAGAAAGACGGCTCGAACATGACGCTTTTCACGGATATAGCGCCTCCGTGCGTACGCTTCAGCAGCCCGGCCTCCTCCATCTCCCGCAAGTCCCGGCGGATCGTGGATTCGGAAACTTGATACAATTCGCATAATTCCTGCACATCGACGCTTTTTTTCTCTTCCACTAACGATAAAATATTATTTTTTCGTTCTTCTCCGAACAATGGGTTCGCCCTCCGTTTGCTTGTTTGTGGACGATTCGATCACATAATCGATCGTTTGTGATCGTTTTATATATATAACGATTATAAACGGTCATATTTTCGCTGTCAATCGGTCATTTTGGGAAATCATGTAAACATCCGCGCGCATCCAAGCATTTCCCCTCTCCCCTGTTGCTTTCTCGAAGAAGATAGGATAGCATACGGACAACACCCATTTTTTTCAAAATAATTGAAGGAGTGAGTACGCTTGGAACAACGGGATTTCGGAGCGACCGGACGACGGTTTCCGCTCCTCAGCTTCGGCGCGCAGCGCATAGTGGACGAACACGGCTGCACGGAAGAAGAAGCGGTTCGCATCATTAACCGTGCCATCGACGAGGGCATCACCTACTTCGATACGGCGCCGCGCTACTCCAACGGGCAGTCCGAAGAGCGGCTTGGCCTCGTACTGAAGCATCGCCGCAGTGAGGTGTGGGTCGCAACCAAAACGAACGACCGCACCCGCGACGGCTCCTGGAAGCTTCTGGAGGCTAGCTTGAAGCGGCTGCAAACGGACCGCGTCGACGAATGGCGCCTTCATAACATCATGACGTTCGAAGAGCTGGAGCAATGCTTCGCCAAGGGCGGCGCACTCGAAGCGCTTCGGGAAGCGAAAGAACAAGGGCTCGTCGGCAAGCTCAGCATCAGCGGACACACGAATCCGCGTGTCCAGCTCGAAGCGATTGAGCGGTTTCCGTTCGATAGCGCGCTTGTCGCGCTATCTGCGGCGGACCATCTCATCTACAGCTTTGCTCACGAATTTCTCCCCAAAGCGCAGGAGAAGGGCGTCGCGGTCATCGGCATGAAGGTGTTCGCCCTCGGCAAGCTGGCGCCTTGGTACGAACAAGCGCTTCGTTATACGCTTTCGCTGCCGATCTCGACCGCAATTGTCGGCATGGAAACGATGGAGCAGCTGGAACGAAACTTAAGCGTCGCCCGGAGCTTCCAGCCGATGTCCGACATCGAACAGCTCGAATTTTTGAAGGAAATCGCGCATCTGGCCACACCGGACGTGCTTCGCTGGAAAGCAAGCGCGTGGATGTCCGGTGAATGGCATCACAGGCCATAACACGACTTCGCCCTCCGACCGTTCAGTGAACGTTCGGAGGGCGTTTTCGATTTTAGCCTTTCAAGATATTGTCTATCTGCTGAAGCTCCTCGTCCGTAAAAGCCATATTGGCAAGCGTACCGACTGCGTCATCGATTTGGCTGACTCTGCTCGCGCCGATCAAGGCGGAGGTTACCTTTCCACCGCGAAGCACCCAAGCGAGCGCCATTTGCGACAGCTTTTGCCCGCGCCGACCGGCAAGCTCGTTCAGCTGGCGCGTCTTCGCCATCACCGCTTCGGTCAGCTCTTCCGGCTTCAAGAAGATACTAGCCCCGGCGGCTCTGGAATCCGCGGGGATGCCTTGGAAGTAGCGGTCCGTCAGCATCCCCTTGGCAAGCGGCGAGAACGCGATGCAGCCGATCCGCTCTTCCTCCAGCACGTCCAGCAGACCTTCCTCGATCTTACGCTCCAGCATCGAATACCGCACTTGATGAATCAAGCAGGGCGTACCCAGCGACTTCAAGATCGCGGACGCTTGCCGTGTCTGTTCCGGGGAGTAATTGGAAAGCGCCACGTATAACGCCTTCCCCTGACGAACAACAAGGTCCAACGCGGCCATCGTTTCTTCCAACGGTGTCTCGGGATCCGGCCGGTGATGGTAGAAGATATCGACGTAGTCCAGGTTCAGCCTTTTCAAGCTTTGATCGAGGCTGGAAATCAAATACTTCCTGGACCCCCAGTCGCCGTAAGGCCCCGGCCACATGTAATAACCGGCTTTGGTCGAGATGACCATTTCATCCCGCAGATGCCCGATATCTTGCTTCAAAATCCGCCCGAAGGTTTCCTCCGCCGAACCGGCCGGCGGCCCGTAATTGTTGGCCAAATCAAAATGTGTAATCCCGAGATCGAACGCCCGGCGCACCATCGCGCGTCCGTTCTCGTAGCTGTCGCCGCCTCCGAAATTGTGCCACAGGCCCAAGGATATCGCCGGAAGCTTTAACCCGCTAGCCCCGCTCCGATTGTAAACCATCGTCTCGTACCGTCGTTCATTTTCCAAATACCGCATCTGCTCACTCCCCTTCGGATTGAATCCTTCTATTGTATGCCAAAGCGCGCGGACAAGCCAAGCTATTTGGCGACGACGGCTGCATCCCCGGCAGCCCTGAGGTCGTTCCCGCGATAGACGGGCACTGTTCCTGTCCGCAAGCGGGCGAAATGCCGAACGGTCTCCCGGCATCGAGATCCCGCATGGCGGCATTCCTATGTACTGCATGACCAACGAAGACCAGCAGGCGATCAAGCAGCCGGCGGACACCATAGCCCAGTCCCCCCTACAGCAAGCAACCGCCCGGATCGCGGACGGTTGCTTGCTGTACCCGGAGAAGACTCCGATTTCCGGTTTCAGTCATGGCTAAAGCTTGGTGTATCCGGTTTAGTAAGCTCCGCGAATAAACGCATGGACTTCCTGCTCGTAGAAGGCGCGCAGGCGCGCAAGCTCCTCCTTCGAAAAAGGCCTTGCGCCCGAAGCGCCGAGATTGTCCTCCACCTGCCGTACGTTCTTAAAGCCCGGAATGACGCAAGTGACGTTCGGATTCTCAAGAATCCAGCGCATGGAAGCCCGCGCCATATTCCCGCGTCCTTCCGCGATCCATGCGAGCTTCCGGGACAGCGCTACGCCCTTGTCGAACGGCAGGCCGGCGAATGTTTCACCAACGTTGAACTGCTCGCCGTTCGCGTTGAAGCTGCGGTGATCGTCCGCCTCGAATGTGCTGCTCTCCGTAAATTTGCCGGTCAGCAGACCGCTCGCAAGCGGAAGTCGCGCCAGGATGCCTACGCCCGCTTGCTTCGCTTGCGGGAACAGCACTTCGGCCGGCTTCTGGCGGAACAGGTTGAAGATGACTTGCAGCGCTTTGACGCCGGGGACGCTCAGACAGAACAAGCCTTCCTCCACCGTTTCGACGCTGACGCCGAAGTGGCGGATTTTTCCTTCCTGCTGCAGCTGGCGCAGCACTTCGAACACCTGACCGTCCTGCAGCACGGCCAGCGGCGGACAGTGAATCTGATACAGATCGATCCGCTCGCGGCGCAGCCGTTTTAAGCTGTTCTCACAGTAAGCGCGAACCGATTGCTCCGAGTAAGTAGCCGGATCGTGGATGTCGCCGGCGCGGCAAAATTTCGTCGCGATGTGGATGTCGTCTTCCCGGCCGCGAGTCGCTTGCGCGAGCAGTTCCTCCGCGTGTCCGCCGCCGTACACATCCGCCGTATCGAAGAAGTTGACGCCCGCTTCCATCGCGCGCTCCAAGCCCCGTATAGACTCTTTGTCGTCCTTCTGACCCCAGCTTCCGCCGATGGCCCATGTGCCAAAGCTGATTTCGCTGACCCTCAGTCCGGTATCTCCCAATTGACGATAATTCACTCGGTTCCCCTCCGTTATTTCAAATGGCATTCGATGCGCTCCAACGCGCCGGCCGAAAGCTTGATGGCCGACGCCTTCGCGTACTGCTGAACCTGCTCCTGGCGGGCTCGCGCCGATAAGCGCCAGTCTTATTCATTGTACCATGATTCACCCATTCCCAGCCAAAAATTACCTTCTTATTATCCGCGCCTGCCGGCTCCACAATCCGTCCGAACACCCACCCGCTCGTCCGCAGCGCAGTTCAACAAAATCGTCTCCGCACCGAACATTTCCGGCACTTCCGCACATGCCAAAGAGGCCGGGAGCTAGTCCCGGCCTCGGCCTTCCAATCCAATTACTTCAAGCCTTTCTCCACCTCTTGCACCATGCCTGCAACGGAGACCAACCCGCCGCCCGACAAGTACCAGTAGTTCGGATCGAGGTACACGATATTACCATCCTTGAACGCTTTCGTATTTTTCACCAGCTCGTTCTCAACCACCTGCTTGGCGGCCGCGTTGCCTGAAGCAATTGCCGCATCGCGGTCGACGACGAACAAGTAGTCCGGATTTTTCTCGGCGATGAATTCCGGTGAAATGCTTTGGCCGTGCGGCGTCGAAGAATCGATCTTGTCGTCCACCGCTTTGAAGCCGAGCACGTCATGAATGAGTCCGAAACGGGAGCCTGGGCCGTATGCGCTCAATTTACCGCCGGTAGCCAGTACGATCAGCGCATTCTTGCCGCTGGCCGATGCAACGTCTTTCACTTTCTTCACCGTCTCGTTCACTTTCGCGAGCTCTTGATCCACAGCTTCCTGCTTGTCGAACACATATCCGAGCGTCTTCATGTTCTCCGTGAACGAATCCATGTAACGCTTGTTATCGACGCCCACAAACACCGTTGGCGCGATCTTCGAAAGCTCGGCATAAGCGGCCTGCTGCCGTCCGGAGATGAGAATCAGATCGGGGCCGATCGCGTTGATTTTCTCGAAATCCGGCTCGGTCAAGCTGCCGACGTTCTTATACTTCGCCGCATCTTTATACTTCTCCAGGTAAGGCGGGATGTTCGCTTGCGGCACGCCCGTCACTTCGACGCCGAGCTTATCGAGGGAATCCAGAACGCCGAAGTCGAACACCACGACCTTCTTCGGATTTTTCTTCAGCTTCGTTTCGCCGAGCTGATGTTTGATCGTCAGCTCTTCGACTGCCGGCGCCTTAGCCGGCTCCGACCCGGTCGTTTTGGCCGCTTCGCCGGCGTTTGACGAACCGTTCGTTCCGCACGCGACGGCAAATACCGCCATCATCACAACAAGTACAAACATGGACAACTTTCTTCTCAATTTGCTCACCTCAATAAATTTTTTATATATAAAATGATGAGAATCATTTTATTATTTAAGCGAAATAAACGCATATACGCTGCCCATCGATCTGCTCGATCGGGATGTCCATCTCATACACATGCTTCAGTACCGCGGTGTCGATGATCTCTTCGGTCGGCCCTTCCTTCACGACGCGGCCGTCCTTCAGCGCTACGATATAGTCCGAGTAACAGGAGGCGAAATTGATGTCATGAATGACCAGCACGATCGTCTTGCCCAGCTCCTCCACCATACGCCGCAGCACCTTCATAATTTGTACGGAATGCTTCATATCGAGATTGTTCAGAGGCTCGTCGAGCAGGATATACTCGGTGTTCTGCGCCAGCACCATCGCGATGTGGGCCCGCTGCCGCTGACCGCCGCTCAATTGATCGAGATATTTGTTCTGCATGTCCGCTAGATCCATGTAAGCGATCGCCTCGTCGACATGACGATTGTCTTCTTTCGTCAGCTTGCCCTGCGAGTAAGGAAAGCGGCCGAAGCTAACCAGCTCCCGTACGGTTAAACGGAGGTTGATATGGTTCGTTTGCTTCAGAATCGAAATTTTTTTCGCCAAATCGCCGGTTCGCCACTGCCCGATTTCCCGGCCGTCGATATAGACCTCGCCGCTGTCCTTCGTAAGGAGACGGCTCACCATGGAGAGCAGGGTGCTCTTGCCGGCGCCGTTCGGACCGATGAACGAAGTGATTTTTCCTTTGGCGATCTTGACGGATACGTTATCAACGACGGCTTTGTTTCCGTACCGTTTCGAAACCTTCTTGACTTCTACCACTTTTTATTCTCCTTTAATAGAAGATAGATAAAGTAAATGCCGCCGACCAGGTTAATCATGACGCTGATCGTGGTAGAGAACGTGAATACTCTCTCCACCAGCAGCTGGCCGCCTACCAAAGCGATGATGCTGATCAGCGTGGAGCCTAGAATCAAATACCGATGGCGGTACGTGCGGAGAAACTCATGCGCGA
This sequence comes from Paenibacillus sp. EPM92, assembly GCF_016586185.1. Taxonomy (NCBI): domain Bacteria; kingdom Bacillati; phylum Bacillota; class Bacilli; order Caryophanales; family Paenibacillaceae; genus Paenibacillus; species Paenibacillus sp. EPM92. Next base: position 122,735 of record NZ_BCPS01000064.1, on the reverse strand, counting down.
CGTTCGCAACAAGCAGGCCGAGGAAGGTAATCGGTCCGACAAGCGCGGTCGAGACGGAGACGAGAATGGCTACGACGATCAGCAGCCTTTTGACCACATGATCGTAATCGATCCCCAGGTTAACCGCATGGTCGCGTCCGAGCGACAGCACATCCAAATATTTGGCGAATTTCGTAAAATAAGCAGTCGTGAGCGCCAGCAGAAGGATCGCCAGCCACAGCAAGTCCGTGTTCATCCGGTTAAAGCTGGCGAACATGCGGTCCTGCACGATCATGAACTCGTTCGGGTCGATCAGCACTTGCATGAAGGAGGTGAAGCTCGTAAACAGCGTGCCGAAAATAATGCCGATCAGCAGCAAAAAGTAAATGTTTCGCCCTTCCCGCTTCAACACCAGCTTATACAGCACGCCGGAGAACAGCACCATCAGCCCGATCGACAGCAGAAAATGCGAATGCTTGCTCATCATCGTCAAGGTGGATGCGCCGAACGCGAACACGACGAACGTTTGCATCAGCAGGTACAGCGAATCGAGGCCCAGGATGCTCGGCGTCAGGATGCGGTTGTTCGTAATCGTCTGGAACACCATCGTCGAGAGAGCGATCGAACCCCCGGTCAGTACGATGGCTGCGATTTTGACGCCGCGTTTGGGCAGCACGTAGTCCCAGTTGCCGCCGGACTGGATGACCATGAATGTCACGATCAGCGCGACGGTCAACGCAGCGAGAATCCCTAGCTTAGCCTTCATGTTGTTCATGCGCCTTTCTTCTCAGAAGTAAATAAAGAAAAATGCCGCTGCCGATAACGCCGACTGTCAGGCCGATCGGAATTTCGAACGGATAAATGAGAATGCGGCCGAGCACGTCGCAGAACATGACGAACACCGCGCCGAGCAGCGCCGTCGAGAACAAGCTTTTGCGCAGATGATCGCCTTGAAACATCGTCACGATGTTCGGGATAATCAGGCCGAGGAATGGAATCATGCCTACGGTTAGAATGACGACGGAAGTAACCAGCGCAACAAGCACCAAGCCGATATTGACGACCTGCTTGTAATTCAGCCCCAGATTGACGGAAAACTCTTCGCCCATGCCGGCCACCGTGAACCGGTCCGCGAACAGGTAAGCGACGATGACAAGCGGGATGCTGATGTACAACAGCTCATAGCGTCCTTTCATCACCATCGAGAAATCGCCGTGCAGCCAAGCGTTCATGCTCTGAATCAGATCGTACTTGTAGGCGAAGAAGGTGGTGAGCGAACCGACGATGCTGCCGAACATGAGCCCGACGAGCGGAATGAAGATCGCATCCTTGTATTTCACTTTGTCCAATATTTTCATGAAAATCAAAGTGCCGGCCAGCGCGAACACGAACGCGACGAGCATCTTCACAATCGGACTGGCCGAGGCAAACAGGAGCATGGCGACCAGAATGCCGAGCCTTGCGGAATCTTCCGTGCCGGCCGTCGTCGGCGAGACGAATTTATTACGGCTAAGCTGCTGCATAATGAGACCGATAATGCTCATGCTTACCCCGGCGATGATGAGGCTGATCAACCGCGGAATCCGGCTGATCGCAAGCACTTGCGCTTGCGCCTCCGTTAAGCGGAACAGATCAAGCGGCGAAATGTCTTTGACCCCGATGAAGACGGAACAGAACGATAAAACGATAAGCGTTGGGAGCAGGTATCTTATTCTCATGTGTCATTCCCTCGAAAATGATAATCATTATCGTTCCATATTGTTGCATGAATCTACAGGTACTGAAATGGATTTTTCTTTTTTTCAGCATGGACTTTTCTTTAGAGGCAGGGGTGGAGAGGATGCAAAAACCGCTCAGGCGATAAGCCGCCGAGCGGTTGTAGAAGGGCTGCCGGTTGCCGGCATTAGAGTAAAGGGCAGAAAGCTACACGGGGGCTTGGCCCCTCCCGTGACCGGACTTTCACCGGTTAGAAGATGCGTGCCACTGGGCACGCAGAGTAAAAAAAAGCCCGTCCGCAAGGGTCGGGCTGCCTGGAGCGGCAAACGCGTTCGCAGGAGGGACTAGTGGACGGACAGGGCCATTCGCATGGCTTGCAGCGGGACGCTTTTGCGGCAGCAAGCTTGCGCCTCGGCAGCCGCAGGCGGCACGTTGGCCCCGCTTCTGGCCATACGCCCGCCTTCAGCGCTCCGGACGCCCGCTGCTTCGGGCTGAACCGGCGCGTTCATGAAATGCCTTCGTCATCGGAGCCAGAGTCCCCGTGCTCCCGGGAATACGCCAAAGCGCCGTCGTCCCAATCGTCCAACCGCTCTTCCTCGACGATGCTTTGCAGATCGTATTCCGTAATGCTGACGATCGGATAAGGCCGCACGAGCGCTTGCCGGGCGGCCAGCTCCTTCATAAATTTCGGCGAGCCTTCCTTCTCCTCGTCATAGAGGATGACCATCCCGTCGGTATTGCGGAGCAGAAATTTGTTGCTCTCTTTAAATTGCCACCCGCCCTCATATTTCGTTTTCGTCACGCTGTTGACGTAATCGGCCCGCTGCAGTACGCCGCTGTACAGACCGCGCTTCTCTTCGCTCCACTTCTCGTCCTGCTCCAGAAACGGCGTAATGACGGCCAAACGAAGGCCCGGATACTCGGACTTCAGCTCGACCGCCGCCTCGGCCGCCCACAGCTCGACGCCCCATTGTCCGCTGACGATGACCCATTCCAGCCCATCGTCCAGCAGGGCGACCAGCTGCTTCCGGATCGCCTTCTTGATAATGCCGATGCCCGGATGCTTCAGCGAAAAAATGCCGAGCTCCGACGCTTTATAACCGGTGACAAGAACCCGCTTCATCCGCTCCCACATCCCTAGTCCGTTCATTCTCTTCCTCGTAGGTATTAGGGTAGCATAGACGAACGTGTTAATAAAGCACCGGATTTAACGCTCCTTCCCCACCCGCGCCTGAACGAAATAACGCCGAAGGCTGCTGCCCCCTCCTACTTCGTGCCTCCCCTAATGCGAAACGTGCCCGTGCCCAATGCGCACAGGTCGCCGCTTTCGTTATACGCGCGGGCTTGCGTCGTCACCATTTTGCGCGAGCTGTGCACGACTTCGGCAGTCACCCGCAGCGTACCGAGGTTCACCGGCGCCAAGTAATGGAGATGCAGGTTGGTCGTCACGACGCTCTCCCCGGGCTTCCTCGCCATCGCCGCGAGCCCCATCGCGGAGTCGATCAAGGTCGCGTGCACACCGCCATGCAGAATCCCGATCAAATTGAGATGATGCGGCTGAATGTCCAGCGTAACGACGACGCCTTCCGGCGATAACGATTCCAGCTTCGCTCCGAGGTGATCCCAGAAGGTGCCCCGGGACGACTCTTCCAGCCGCTGTATATCAGATGACGGATCCATGGCCGTCTCCTCCCGTCTCCAGCCAAAATACGGGCAAATCCGCGAACGCCCGCCTTCCTAAAGGTCTTGTTTCAGCTTTTCCGCTTCCTCCTCGATCAATTTGCGGCGCAGCACCTTCCCGACGATCGTCTTCGGCAAGCTATCGCGAAACTCGAACTGCTTCGGCACCTTGTAAGCCGCAAGCCTTTCCTTGCACCACGCTTTCAGCTCTTCCGCCCCCGCCTCCCCATCCGGCTTCAGCACGATATACGCCTTGACCGTTTCGCCGCGGTACGGATCGATGACGCCGGCGACAACCGCCTCCTCGACATCCGGGTGCTCGAACAGCACTTCCTCCACTTCGCGCGGATAAATGTTGTAACCGCCTGCAATAATCAAATCTTTGCGCCGATCCAAAATATAAAAATAACCGTCCTCGTCCATCCGCCCCAAATCACCGGTGTACAGCCAGCCGTCCTTCAATACCTTCTCCGTTTCGTCCGGTTTGTTCCAGTAGCCCTTCATCACTTGCGGTCCGCGAACGACGAGCTCGCCGATTTCCCCGACCGGCAGCTCTTCCCCGGTTTCCAGATCGACGACCCGGCTGTCTGTGTCCGGAAACGGAATTCCGATCGAGCCCAGCTTGCGCTTCTCCCAAATATTGTTCGCATGGGTGACGGGCGACGCCTCGGTCAGCCCGTACCCTTCAATCAGCTTGCCGTTCGTCATCCTCTCGAACTCCACCTGCACCTCATGAGGCAGCGAGGCCGCCCCGCTGATGCAAAATTTGATTGACGACAGATCGTACTCCTTCACTTTCGGATGATGGATCAGCGAAATGTACATCGTCGGCGCACCCGGGAAAATCGTCGGCTTCAGCTTGTGGATCGCCGCAAGCACTTGATTCACGTCATAGCGCGGCATCAGCACGAGACAACCCGCGACATAGGCGGATTGATTCATGAGCACCGTCATGCCGAACACGTGGAAGAACGGCAGCGCCGTCATATACTTTTCCTTGGCGACCTCCGTTCGATACGCCCAGAGCTTACACTGAATGGCATTCGCGATCAAATTGTAATGGGTCAGCATGACGCCCTTCGCAATTCCGGTCGTGCCTCCGGTATATTGAATCAGCGCCAAATCGTTCTCCGAATCGACCGGAACGCCGCCGGGTTCGGGCGTGGCGCGACGCAGCAGGTCCACCCACGATACAACGCCGCCGCCATACGCAACCTCGCGTTTCAGGCCGTCTTTTTTGGCCTTCAAGGGGTACAGCCAGTTTTTCGGAAAAGGCAGGTAATCTTTGATCGAGGTGACGATCACCTGTTTAATTCCGGTCTGAGGGACGACCTTCATGACGCGTTCGAATAGCAGATCAAGCGTGACGATCGTCGCCGCTCCGGCATCGTTCAACTGATGTTCCAGCTCACGCGGCATATAGAGCGGATTCGTCATGACGACGATACCGCCGATCATCAGCGTTCCGTAATACGCAATCATCGCCTGCGGGCAATTGGGCAGCATCACAGCCACCCGATCCCCCTTGCGGACGCCAAGCCCGGACAGCGCGCCGGCAAACCGATAGGCGGCATCCAGAAGCTGACGGTAGGTCATCTTTTTTCCTAGAAAATGCAGGGCGTCCCGATCCGGATAATCGGATGCGCTTTGCACCAAAAAATGCGCTAAATTTTGCTTCGGGTATTCGTAGGTCGCTGGCACTTCGGCAGGATAATGGCTTAACCATGGTTTGCTGGACAAGTCGACCACCCCATGACTCATGATGTCGGGATCAGAGCACATATTTCTCGGCTTCGATCACGCGAGAACCGATGGAACGTTTCAGTGCGATGCTGTCTACCGCCGTTCGGCGCGCCAGTTTCTTCAGCACGGACAACTGGGTACGCAGCATATCGCCGGACTCCATAGCCGCGAGCGATTGTTTCGCCCGCGCTTCGATCCGATCGAACGATTCGTGGACGAACACGGTTGTCATCTCCACAGCAAGCCGGGACTTCGCTTCCCCCGAGCGGGCCATCAGCTTCTTCGCGCGCAGCAGCGCGCTTTCCATGGCGAAGACTTCGATCATGATGTCGGCCAAACCGCTTAGTATTTCCTGTTCTTGCTCCAGCTTCATTTGATACTTCTGAACAGCTCCGGCGCCGGCCATAAGGAACACCTTTTTGGCCATCGCCAGCAGATGCGTCTCCTGCTCCAGCGCGCCTTCGAACAGCTGCCCCGGGACGAGGGACAGCAGGTCGGATTGCAGCGCCATCGCCTTCTGCATCAAAGGCAGCTCGCCTTTCATCGCGCGTTTGATCAGCGTGCCCGGGATGAGCAGACGGTTGATCTCGTTCGTGCCTTCGAAAATCCGGTTGATCCGGGAGTCCCGATAGATGCGTTCAATCCGGTACTCCTGAATAAAGCCGTACCCGCCGTGAATTTGCACGCCCTCATCGGCGACGAAATCGAGCGTTTCCGAGCCGAACACTTTGTTGATCGAGCACTCGAGCGCATATTCCGCGATTGCTTTCGCCGATTGATAGCCGGCATTCTCGCTGCCGTGACCGACTTCGGCGAGTCCTTCATCGAACAAACCGGCCGTCCGGTACACCATGCTCTCCAAGACGAAGGTGCGGATGTTCATATCCGCCAGCTTGGCGCCGATCAACGGAAAGGATGAAATTTTGCGCCCGAACTGGGAACGCCCATTCGCATACTTGGAAGCGTATTCGATCGCATCCTTGGATGCCCCGAGGCAGCCCGCCGCCAGCTTGAAGCGGCCGATGTTCAAAATATTGAAGGCGATCAAATGGCCTTTGCCGACCTCCCACAGCAGGTTTTCCGCCGGCACCTGCACGTCCTCGAGAATGAGCGGGCATGTGGACGACCCTTTAATGCCCATCTTCTTCTCTTCCGGACCGATGCTCACGCCTTCCATCGTGCGCTCGACGATAAATGTGCTGAAATCGGTGCCGTTCACCTTGGCGTATACGATGAAGACATCCGCAAATCCGGCGTTCGTAATAAACTGCTTCGTCCCGTTCAGCACGTAATGCGTTCCGTCTTCCGACAAGACGGCCGTCGTTTTGGCGCCAAGCGCGTCGGAGCCCGAGGACGGCTCTGTTAAGCAGTAGGCGGCGATTTTCTCGCCGGACGCGAGCGGCGGCAAATAGCGGCGCTTCTGCTCCTCGTTGCCGAAATACACGATCGGCAGCGTGCCGATGCCAACGTGCGCGCCGAGCGTCAGCGCAAAGGAAGACGCCTTCGTCAGCTTCTCGTTGATCAGCGTTGAGCTGATCTTATCGAGACTGAGCCCGCCGTACGCTTCCGGCACATCGGCGCCGAGCAGTCCGAGCTCGCCCGCTTTGCGCAGCAGGCTGACGGACAACGCATAGTTCAGCTTCTCCACTTCTTCCTCGTGCGGGACCACTTCGCCGGCGACGAAGTCCTCGGTCGTCTGACCGATCATGCGCTGCTCTTCCGTAAAATCTTCCGGGGTTACGACTCGGTTAAAGTCGATATCGTCGATGATAAAGCTGCCGCCGATCGTTTTGCTCATCTCGGGTTCTCTCCCTTGTACGCGATTTGGATTACGCATGAACTTCGAACACACCGGCCGCGCCCATGCCGCCGCCGATACACATCGAGACGACGCCGATGCCGCCTCCGCGGCGGCGCAGCTCGTGAATGAGCGTGGCGGACAGCTTCGTGCCCGTACACCCGAGGGGGTGGCCGAGCGCGATCGCGCCGCCGTTGACATTGACCTTCGCTTCGTCAAGCTCCAGCTGGCGAATGATGTGCACGCACTGCGAAGCGAAAGCCTCGTTAATCTCGAACAAGTCGACGTCGGCGAACGTCAGGCCTGCCATCTTCAGCGCCTTCGGGATCGCTTCGACCGGGCCGACGCCCATAATCTCCGGCTCGACGCCGGCGAGAGCGAACGAGCGGAACGTCGCCAGCGGCTGCAAGCCGAGCGCCTCGGCGCGCTCCCGGCTCATGAGCACTGCCGCAGCCGCGCCGTCGCTCATCTGCGACGCGTTGCCCGCCGTCACCGTGCCGCCGAGCTTGAACGCCGGCTTCAGCTTGCCGAGCGTCTCAAGCGTCGTATCGGCGCGGACGCCTTCGTCTTCCTCGAAGACGAACGTCCGGCTTCTCACCCTGCCGCCGTCGTCGACCTGTTGGAACTTGACCTGCACAGGCACGATCTCGTCGCGAAACTTGCCTTCGCGCAGCGCAGCCGCGGCCTTCGCATGAGAACGGGCGGCGAAGCGGTCCTGATCCTCGCGGCTCACGCCGAAGCGGTCGGCGACATGCTCGGCCGTATGGCCCATGCCGATGTACACCTGCGGCATTTGCTCCACGATCTTAGGGTTCGGCGACACCTTGAACCCGGTCATCGGCACGTGGCTCATGCTCTCCACGCCTCCGGCGATCAGCACATCCGCAGCGCCTACCATGATGCGCTCCGCCGCGAACGCGATCGACTGCAAGCCGGACGAGCAAAACCGGTTGACCGTCAACGCCGGCACCGTCGCCGGGAACCCGGCGTACAGCGACATGATGCGGGCGAAGTTGAGCCCCTGCTCGCCTTCCGGCATGGCGCAGCCGATGATGATGTCCTCGACGTCCTCCTTCTTCAGCCCGGGGGTCCGCTCCACGACGGCTTGCAGCACCGCCTTGCCCATATCTTCCGCGCGCGTCTGGGCGAAGCTGCCTTTCTTCGCCTTGCCGATCGCGGTTCGGGCGATCGATACGATTACCGCTTCTTTCATTCGCCTTCCCTCCTCTGTCGAATAGTCAGTTCCGCAGCGCTTTGCCCTTGGCCAGCATGTGCTGCATCCGGGCTTGCGTCTTCGGCTCGCCGCACAAGCTCAAGAACGCTTCGCGCTCCAGATCGAGCATGTATTGCTCCGTGACGAGCGAACCGGCCGGCACATCGCCGCCGGCAAGCACGTGAGCGAGCTTGTTCGCAATCTTCAAGTCGTGATCGCTGATGTAGCCTCCCTGCTTCATCCCGTAAGCGCCGAGCTGGAGAACGGCTTTGCCCTCTGCGCCGACGACGCGGATTTTCTCCTCCCGGATCGGCTCATAGCCGCCGCGCGCGAGGCCCAGCACGGACCGCTTCGCTTCGTAAATCAGATGCTCCTGATTCACGACGATACGGTCGGTCGGCTTGAACAAGCCGAGCTTCAACGCGTCATGGCCGCTCGTCGATACTTTCGCCATGCCGATCGTTTCGAACGCCTGGTTGATATACGGCTGCATATCCGCATCGGGATGCGTAACACGCTGGCTCGTGCGCAGCGCCAGCTCCTTGCAGCCGCCGCCGGCCGGAATCAGGCCCACGCCCGCCTCCACGAGGCCGAAATACGTCTCGGCCGCAGCCACGATCCGGTCCGCCGGCATGCAGGCTTCGACCCCGCCGCCGAGCGTCATCCGGTGCGGCGCCGCGACGACCGGCTTTTCGAACCGTTTCACCTTATACATCGTGTTCTGGAACAGGCGGATGATACCGTCGATTTCGTCCCATTCCTCGTCCTGGGCTTCCATGAGCAGAATCATAATATTCGCGCCTACGCAAAAGTTCCGTCCCTGATTGGCGATGACGAGGCCGTCGTAATTGCGTCGAACCTCCTCCAAACTCTGCTGGATCATCACCAAAATATCCGCGCCGATCGCATTGTTCGGCGAATGGAACTCCAGGCACGCCACCCCGTCGCCAAGATCGATCAGGCTTGCGCCGCTGTTCGACTTCACGACTTTGTTATGCTCCTTCAGCCGCTTCAACGAAATCTCTTCCGCAGGCGTTTCCAGCTGCTTATATTCGCCCCGGCTCACATAGAACGTCGCGCCTTCCTGCTTGCGGTAAAACGACGTGTGGCCTGCCGCCACCCAGTCCTTCACCCAAGCGGGCACCGCCGTTCCTTCCGCTTCCATGCGCTGCACCGACTTCGGCAATCCGATGGCATCCCACGTCTCAAACGGCCCAAGCTCCCAATTGAAGCCCCACTTCATCGCCTCGTCGATTTCCCGGACGGTATCCGCAATTTCGCCGAGCTTCTCGGCCGAATACACGAGCACCTTCTTGAGAATGTTCCACGCCAGCTCTGAGTAGCGATCGCCTGCGCCGATCAGCGCCTTCGTCTTCTCCTTCGCGCCTTTAGCGAGCTTCGCCGCTTCGAGCGAAGCGGAGGACGGCTTCTTCTGCGGCTCGTATTCCATCGCAGCTACGTTCAAAGAGAGAATTTCACTGCCGTTCGGACCCTTCTGCTTCAAATAAAAGCCTTGACCCGACTTCTCCCCGAGCCATCCCTTCTCCACCATGCCGCGCAGCGCCGCCGGGACGGCAAATACAGCTTTCTCCGCTTCGTCCTGCGTCGATTCGTATACGTTGTTCGCGACATGCACGAACGTATCGATTCCGACCAGATCGAGCGTGCGGAAGGTGGCGCTTTTCGGCCGGCCCATCGCAGGCCCGGTGACGGCATCCACCTCTTCGACGGCGAAGCCTTTGTCCAGCATTTCCTGCAGCGTCACGAGCAGCCCGTAGGTGCCGATCCGGTTGGCGATGAAATTCGGCGTATCCTTCGCCAATACGACGCCTTTGCCAAGGCGCTTTTCGCAAAATTCCCGCATCCCGCTGACGATGTCAGGTTCCGTGAGCTCGCCCGGAATCAGTTCAAGCAGCTTCATATACCGCGGCGGGTTGAAAAAGTGGGTGCCGAGGAAATGCCGCCTGAAAGATTCGCTGCAATCCGCCGACATGGCCTCGATCGAGATGCCCGACGTGTTTGAGCTGACAACCGTGCCGGGCTTCCAATGGGCTTCGACCCGGGACAACAGCCGCTGCTTGACCTCCAGATTTTCAACGACGACCTCAATGACCCAATCGACATCGGCGATTAACGCCAGATGATCGTCCAGATTGCCCGGCGTAATGCGGTCTGCGAACGCGTCGTCATACAGCGGCGAAGGCTTCGTCTTGCGAAGCTTCTCCACCGCCTGTGCGGCAAGCCGGCTGCGCACGGCCGCGTGCTCCAGCGTAAGCCCTTTGGCCGTCTCCTCATCCGTCGGCTGCTTCGGCACGATGTCCAGCAGCAAGCAGGGAATACCGGCGTTCGCCAAGTGGGCGGCAATGCCCGAACCCATCACACCGGACCCGATTACCGCCGCTTTACGTATCGATCTCATCATCATGGACCTACCTCCGTCTCAATGCGTAGTGGGAATTTGGGCATTTCCGGAGCCGAATACGGCTTGCTCCAGCAGCTCCGCGATATCTCTGGCTTTCACTCGGGATTCGACCTCCTTCATCTTCGTCCCGTCCTCCATCATCGTTAAGCAGTACGGACACGCGCTGCTGATGACCGTCGGGTTCGTGCGAAGCGCCTGCTCCGTCCGGGCCGCGTTGACACGCTTGCCGGACGTCTCTTCCATCCACATCATCCCGCCGCCGGCGCCGCAGCACATCCCGTTCTCACGGGTGCGCTCCATCTCGACGAGCTCCACCCCGGGAATCGCCCGCAGTACGCTGCGCGGCTGATCGTACACGTTGTTGTAGCGCCCAAGGTAACACGAATCGTGGTAGGTGACGCGCTCCTTCAGCTCATGCTGCGGCTTCAGCCGGCCGGTGCGGACCAGTTCGTCGAGCAGCTCCGAATGATGCTGCACCTCCACGCCCTCCAGGCCGAAGTCCGGATACTCGTGCTTGAGCGTGTTGAACGTATGCGGACAGGCGGTGACGATTCTCTTGACGCCGTATTTCTCGAATGCTGCGATATTTTCAGCGCACAGCTGCTGGAACAACATTTCGTTGCCGAGTCTGCGCGGCGTGTCGCCGGAGTTTTTCTCTTCATTGCCGAGAATCGCGAAGCTGACGCCAGCCTCATGCAGCAGCCGGACGAAGGCGCGGGAAACTTTACGGCTGCGCAGGTCGTACGAACCCATCGACCCGACGAAGAACAAATAGTCGAAGGCCGGGTTTTCCTTCACCGTCGGCACCGCCAGCCCTTCGATTTCGCCAGTCCATTTGCTCCGGTCGCTGCGGCTGAGACCCCACGGATTGCCTTGGCGTTCAATGTTTTGCATCGCGCGCTGCCCTTCATGCGGCATGCTGCCCTGCATCAGGACCAGGTGCCTGCGCAGGTCGACGATCTTGTCGACATGCTCGTTGCCGACCGGGCATTGGTCCTCGCAGTTGCGGCACGTCGTACAGGACCAAATTTCGTCCTCCGTCATCACATCGCCGATCAGCTCCACTTCCGTCGCCGATTTCCCGGTTTGCGTCTTCCACGAAGCCTGCTGCCACTGCAGTGTAGGGCGAATATCGGTTACAACGTCGTCACCCGCTCTCCAGCCGACGCCTTGATCGTCCATCGCAGTCATCATATGAGCGCCCGCGGACGAGCCAGCTGGCCCGGTAAAGGCGAATTCCGGCACCCAGGGCGACTTGGACGTCACGGCCGCGCCCTTCTCTACGAGATGGTCCCGCAGCTTCACGATCAGATGCATCGGCGACAGCGTCTTGCCGGTGTTCGACGCCGGGCATACGTTCGTACAGCGTCCGCATTCGACGCATGCATAGAAGTCAAGCATCTGCTTCTGCGTGAAATCTTCGATCCTGCCGACGCCGAACGATTCGGCCTCCTCGTTCTCGAGATCCAGCTTCTTCAAGCGGCCGACCGGCTCCTGGCGCCGGAACCAGATGTTGACCGGGGCCGTCATGATATGAAAGTGCTTCGATTGCGGCACATAGACCAGAAAGGCGAGCAGAATGAGCAGGTGAAGCCACCAGCCGGCGTAAAAGGCGGCCTTCGCCGCACCGGCGGACAAGCCGACGAACGATGCGGCGATCGCGGACGAAATCGGAGCGTAGGCGCTTGCCGTATGCCCGAGCCATACGCGTTCGAACGCAAGCGACAGCAGCACCGAGAGCATCAGGCCGAGGATGAAGAAGAGGACGAGGCTCGGCTTCCATCCCTTTTTCAACCGGGGCAGCTTCTCGGCATACCGGCGGAACGCCGCATACCCCATCGCGATCAGGATCGAGAAGACAGTCGCCTCCTGCAGCAGGCTGAACGCGTCGTAGCCCGGGATCGGCAGATTCTTTCCCCCGGTCAGTCCCTTAAAGATCAGATCCAAAGCCCCGAATTGCAGGATGATGAAGCCGTAGAAGATGACGAGATGCATGACGCCGCTTTTCCTGTCTTTCAGCAGCTTGGTTTGCCCGAAAATCTCGGCCATGAACGCCCCGGGCTTCTCGCGGCCCTGCCTTCTGAAATCGGCAGGCTGCCCGAGCTTCATATACAAATAACGGCGGTACACGGCTTTGCCGAACAAAAGGACGCCGTATCCGGTTACGGCCACAAACAACAGCGCGTTCACGATCTGCCACATCATCTCGCCCGACCTTCCTTTCAACTGATTTGGAAGCGGTTACAAACAGGTTTCATAAAAATCTTACGAGTGAAATACGTTGACAATAAGTACCGTTTCTCATAAGATTAGGATAATGAATGAGTATTCATTCAGTTATTTGAATCTTAACATCGGGGTGCCCGAAATGACAAGTAGGAAAAAAGAAAAATATCATTTTATTTTGGACGCCGCCTTGAAAGTGATTGCCGAGAACGGGTACCACAACGCACAAGTATCGCGGATCGCCAAGGAAGCCGGGGTCGCAGACGGGACGATTTATTTGTACTTCAAAAATAAGGAGGACATCCTTATTTCGCTGTTCCGGGACCGGCTCGGAGACCTCGTACAGCTGTTTCACGACAGTATTCAGGAAACCGATTCCGCGGATGAAGCGCTTCGCAAAATATGCGAAATTCACTTCACCCAGCTGGAGACGAACGTCAACCTGGCCTACGTGACCCAAATCGAGCTCCGGCAAAGTTCGATTGAGCTGCGCAAGGCGATCGGCGAAGTCGTGAAGACGTACATCGAGCTCATTGAGAAGGTGCTGCGGCAGGGCATCGACGCCGGCTTGTTCCGTGCCGATCTGGATGTGAAGCTGACCCGGCTGCTGGTGTTCGGAGCCATGGACGAGGTCGTCACGTCCTGGCTCATCTCCGGCCGCAAATATACGCTCGCGTCGCAGGTCGACAAAACCGTCGATTTTTTCATCAGAGGCTTGAAAGCATAGGTTCTCTATATTGTATGGGGAGGGGCAGTACACATGAACATTTATGTGCTGATGAAGCAGACGTTTGACACGGAGGAAAAGATCGTGATCGCGAACGGCGCCGTATCCGAGGACGGCGCGAAGTTTATCATCAACCCTTACGACGAGTACGCAGTGGAGGAAGCGATCCGCCAGAAGGAACGGCACGGCGGCGTCATTACGGTCGTCTCCGCAGGACCGGAGCGGACCGCCGAAGCGCTGCGGACCGCCTTGGCGATGGGCGCGGACGAAGCCGTGCTCATCACGGACGACCGGCTCTCCGGGGACGAGTATGCCGTATCCAGGGCGCTGGCCGCTTATCTCGGGCAGCAGCCCGCAGACCTCGTGCTCGGCGGCAACTTCTCGGTCGATACGGGCGCCGGTCAAGTCGCGGTTCGCGTCGCCCGGCTGCTGAACCTCGCGCATACGTCCTCGATCACGAAGCTGGACATCGCAGACGGGCGCGCCACCGTACTGCGCGACGCCGAGGGCGATACCGAGACGCTCGAAGTGACCCTCCCCGCCCTGTTTACCGCGCAGCAAGGCTTGAACGAACCGCGGTATCCGTCCCTGCCCGGCATCATGAAGGCAAAGAAGAAGCCGTTCCGGCAGCTGACTCTGGACGATCTCGGTTTGAGCGAGGCGGACATCGCGCCCCGGACGGTGCGCGAGTCGCTCTCGCTGCCGCCGGCGCGCCAGGCGGGTCAGCTGCTGTCCGGCGATCCGCAGCAGCAAGCCGCCCAACTCGTGCATCTGCTTCGTACGGAGGCGAAGGCGCTTTAATCGAAGCGCCCGACATTACGCATACCAAGGAGGGTTCACCCTATGAGCCAAACGTATATGATCGTCGCGGAAGTACGAGGCGGCAAGCTTCGTCAAGTCTCATTGGAAACGCTTCACGCCGCCGCTCTGGCCAAAAGCGAGGGCGACCGCATCACAGCCGTCCTGATCGGCCATCAGCTAGCCGAATTCGCGCAGGAGCTGTCCGGATACGGCGTCGATCAGGTCGTGACCGCGGATCACGCCGGGCTCGCGCACTACAACCCGGACACGTATTTCGCGGCTTTATCGGAGATGATCGACGCCGTTCAGCCGTGCGCCGTCTTCTTCGGGCATACCTCGACAGGCCGGGATTTGGCTCCGCAAGTCGCCGCCCTGCTCGGCGCCGGACAAATATCAGATGTGATCGCCCTGGAGAAGGACAGCTCCGGGCTGGTGTTCACACGGCCCCTGTATGCAGGCAAGGCGTTCGAGAAGAAGCGGTTCACGCAAGGACCGTTCGTCGTCACGATCCGGCCCAACAACATCTCCGCCGCCGCAGCTGTGCCCGGCTCGCAGGCCGAAATCGTGCAGACCGCTTACGTCCCTGCCGCCGATCTTCGCTCCGTCGTGAAGGACGTGGTGCATAAAGCTTCGGGCAAGGTCGATTTGACCGAAGCGAAAATCGTCGTCTCCGGCGGCCGCGGCGTCAAAAGCCAGGACGGCTTCAAGCCGCTCGAGCAGCTGGCTGAAGTGCTGAACGCCGCCGTTGGCGCTTCCCGCGGCGCATGCGACGCGGGATACTGCGACTATGCGCTGCAGATCGGCCAAACCGGCAAAGTGGTGACCCCGGAAATTTACATCGCCTGCGGCATCAGCGGCGCCATCCAGCATTTGGCCGGCATGAGCCAATCGCGCATCATCATTGCCATTAACAAAGATCCCGACGCACCGATCTTCCAAGTGGCCGATTACGGTATCGTCGGCGACCTGTTCGAGGTCGTGCCGCTCCTGACCGAGGAGTTCAAGAAAGCTTTGGCCTGACATCAACAAGAGCACCCTGACCATACGAGGTCAGGGTGCTCCACGAAACTTTCAACTCTTATGCGGTTACCACAACTCCGCCCTGCTGGTGGATACGGCAATCGCGCCGGCCTGGAATAAGGTGGCTACGTCCTCTTTCTTCTCAACGAACCCGCCAAGAATAATATCCACACCCGTTTCTTTCTTTACGGTTTCCAGCTTCGGATAAGAGAAGCTGGGGAGGATTTCAATATAGTCCGGCTTCACTTGCGCCGCAGCATGAATAATCGTTCTTATGGAATGAGAATCGATCAGAAAGCCCCGCTGAATGGCGCTCAACCCGTATTTCTTCGCATGAATCAAGGAAGAGGTTCTCGTACTGATCACGCCATCGATCTTGATCACTTTGGACAGAAAATGAATGGATGCCTCATCTTCCTTGATGCCTTTGACCATATCCAGATGGAGATAAATTTTCTTTTTCGCTCTTTTGACGCTTTCGACGATGCCTTGCAGCTGGATGAGCTCGCCTTCAAGCAGGAAAATCACATCTTGCGGCGCAGCGAGCGCCATTTCCAGCTCTTTAAAATTTCTTACGGCCGGTATAACCATATTTTTGATCATAACGCGTCCTCCACGTCCAGCTTATCTTCCTGACGTATGGATGGTGTCACTCTTCGTCCTTCTCCCATTCCATCGTTCGTTTCACGGCTTTCTTCCAGCCTTTGTACAGTTTCGTGCGGACTTCTTCCTCCATATTCGGCACGAACGTCGCATCCCCGCTCGCACGCTTCGCAATATCTCCTTTGTCCCAGAAGCCGACAGCGATCCCAGCCATATACGCCGCTCCGAGTGCCGTCGTTTCCGTCACCTGAGGCCTTTGTACGTTCACCCCCAGAAGGTCTGCCTGGAACTGCATCAGCAAATTGTTCGCCGTAGCTCCGCCGTCCACCCGCAGGGACTGCAGCTTCAATCCGGAGTCGCTTTCCATCGCGCTCAGGACGTCCTTCGTCTGGTAAGCCAGCGAGTTCAGCGTAGCTCTTATAATATGCTCCTTTTTGGTTCCCCGCGTTAAGCCGAACATGGCGCCTCTCGCGTACATATCCCAGTAGGGTGCGCCTAAACCGGCAAAAGCAGGCACAACGTACACGCCGTCGGTATCTTTGACTTTGCCGGCGTAAAACTCGGAGTCCGCCGCCGAATCGATCATTTTCAACCCGTCGCGAAGCCATTGCAGCGCTGCTCCGGCAATAAATATACTTCCTTCCAGCGCATACTCGACTTTGCCTTCCATGCCCCATGCGATCGTCGTCAACAGCCCGGACTTGGAGGCAACTGCCCGGTTTCCCGTATTCATCAGCATAAAGCAGCCTGTGCCGTACGTATTTTTGGCCATGCCCGATTCGAAGCAGGCTTGCCCGAACAGCGCCGCCTGCTGATCGCCCGCAACCCCGGCGATCGGAATTTCGGAGCCCCCGAATGTTTGCGGATCGGTGACCCCATAGAGGCCCGCGGACGGTTTGACTTCAGGCAGCATCGAGAATGGAATCCCAAGCTCCTTGAGCAGCTTTTCATCCCAGCACAGCTCTTTGATATTATACAGCATCGTACGGGCGGCGTTGGAATAGTCCGTGGCATGTATCTGCCCCCGCGTTAATTTCCAGATCAGCCATGTATCCACGGTGCCGAATAACAAATCGCCCCGCTGCGCTTTTTCCTTGGCTCCCTCGACGTTGTCCAGGATCCATTTGATCTTGGTGCCCGAGAAATAGGCATCGACGACAAGTCCCGTGTTGTCCCGAATGTAAGGCTCCAGACCTCTTTCCTTCAGCTCGTCGCAAATCCCCGCCGTTCTCCGGTCCTGCCATACGATTGCGTTGTATACGGGTTTTCCGTTATGTTTATCCCAGACGACCGTCGTTTCCCTCTGGTTCGTAATCCCGATCGATGCGACCTCCTGCGGGCGTATGCCGACGGTTTCCAGAACTTCCCGTGCTACCCCGCTTTGCGTTCCCCAAATTTCCATCGCATCGTGCTCGACCCAGCCGGCTTTCGGATACAACTGGGTGAACTCCTTTTGAGCCATGCCTACGATCGTTCCCGCTTTATCGAAGAGAATCGCCCGGGAGCTGGTCGTACCTTGGTCAAGGGCGAGTACATATTTCTTGTCCACACAAAAACCTCCTACTTATGTCTTGCTCCTGTCAAAGCACCCGTCATTTGCACGGCGTTGCATCCGGGAACCTGACTCCAGAAGAAATTCTCCGCACCGGCTGGCGCAATCGTCCCTTATCCATTCCGGCTAAATGGCTTTGGAGTAGTTCCGCTTGGTCTCATCGCGAGGCGTGACCGCATCCTGCATCTCTTGTTCCAATTCGCTCGCGTACCTTGCGGCGGTCTCTTCGTCCCACCCGAACATCATCTTCATGCAATGAACGACCTGGTCCTTATATGCCTTGGCCAGACCCATATGAAACAGGACGGCCCCTGACCGCCGAATCAGGAAATCGACCGGTTTTACCGACATTTCCTCCTGTACGGCATACATCAAGCTGAGATACAGGTCGAGAGGCAAACCATACTTCTCCGCCTCGGCCTTGCCATTTCCCGATTTTGCGATCTCCAAAATTTTATCGATATTAGAACCGTATAGCTGCGCCAATTTCCGGCCGCTCTCCAAGCTTAGCCCATATTGAAGCGCAAGTGTAGCCTTTTCTTCAACAAAATGCGCAAAATTCGAAGATCCGCCTACATCGCCGCCGGAGATAGGCAGCGTTTTGGTCCTGCAGGGTTGAAAGGTAAGCTGATATTCGTGATGAAGGTGCTCCGCAACCAGGTCGACGACCATCTCGGCCATCTTCCGGTAGCCGGTCAGCTTGCCGCCGGCGATCGTGATCAGCCCGGAGTCCGATTCCCAAATTTCATCTTTCCGTGAAATTTCAGAAGGGTCCTTGCCTTCCTCATAGATTAAAGGCCTTAAGCCGGCCCAGCTCGATTCAATGTCTTGCTCACGAATGCGCACATCAGGGAACATGTCATTGATGGCCTTGATCAAATAGCTTCGATCTTCCGTGGACATCTTCGGATGTGCGATATCCCCTTCATAAAAAGTATCCGTCGTCCCCACATAGGTTTTGCCGTTCCGGGGAATGGCAAAGACCATCCGCTTATCGGGAGTGTCAAAGTATATAGCCTGCTTCAACGGAAACCGGCTTTGATCAATGACGATATGCACGCCCTTCGTCAAGCGCAGCTGCTTCCCTTTTTTGGAATTGTCCTTCTCGCGCACCGTATCTACCCACGGCCCTGTTGCGTTTACAATCTTTTTGGCAAACAGCTGTATCGTTCTTCCCGACAACCGATCGATAACCTGGGCTCCGATTGCCTTGCCGTCCTCATACAAGAACTGCTCGACTTTCGCATAGTTCACAGCGAAAGCGCCAAAATCTACCGCGCGTTTAAGGACTTCGATCGTCAGTCTGGCATCGTCCGTCCGATACTCGACATAATAGCCGCTGCCTTTCAAGCCTTTCTTCTGGAGCAAGGGCTCCCTTTGGAGCGTCTCGCTGACATTCAGCATCTTGCGCCGCTCGTTCGGCTTCACGGCGGCTAAGTAATCATAAACCATTAAACCGATCGAGGTTGAAAAAGTGCCGAACGTTCCGCCTTTGTAGATCGGCAGCAGCATCCACTCCGGCTTCGTCACGTGCGGTCCGTTCTCGTACACGACGGCCCGTTCCTTGCCCACTTCCGCCACCATTTTGACTTCGAAGTTTTTCAAATAACGCAGTCCGCCATGAACCAGCTTCGTGGAGCGGCTGGATGTTCCCGCGGCGTAATCCTGCATCTCTACCAATGCGACCTTCATCCCCCGGTTAGCGGCGTCTAAGGCAATACCGCTGCCTGTAATTCCGCCGCCTATCACTAATAAATCCACATGCATACCGTTTATTTGGTCTAATAAGGCGTCACGATCGAGCCCTGAAAATTTGGATGGCATCTGCTAAAACTCCCTCGCCGTTTGATTTACATGGTTGACGGAAACACAAAAATCCACACCCATTCGTATCCTTATTATGCCTAAGGATACCAAAAAGTGTGGATCTCAACATTCTCCGTCACATTGTATTTACTTGATACTAATCATAGTATTAGATGCAGCCGCTGTCAAGGGAAATGATCAGGGGCGTGCCTGGATTCGCCTTTCGTCAAGCGGGCGCTACGGCTTGCTCAACCTGCGGACCCATTCCGACAAGCGCTCTTTGCCGTTCACATAAATACGCTTCAGCTCCAGAGGCGGCTGCGCCGAAGTGGTCCAGCCTTGCCGGATTGTAAAGGCGTAACGGAACCCGGCTTCCTCCAGCACGGACAACGTGGTCTTGTTGAATTCGCCGTACGGGTAACAGAAGACGTCGGCCTTCGTCCCGAGCTTCTCCTCAATGAGCCGGCGCGCTTCCGTAATTTCCTCCTTCTGCTTCTCGGGAGAAAGCTTGGGCAGATGCGGGTGCGTCATGCCGTGCGGCTGAATATCCCAGCCCGACTCGTGCATTTGCTTCACCTGCTCCCAGTTCAGGTAACCGTCCTGACCTGCGACGCCGGGGGACATGAACAGCGTTGCGGGAAATTGATGCTTCTGCAGCACAGGCATCGCGTGCTCGAAGTTGTCTTCGTAACCGTCATCGAACGTCAGCAGCACGGGCTTCGGGGGAGCCGGCTTCTTTTTCTCAAGGATCAGGATAAATTCGGTTAAGGAGAGCGGCGTAAATCCGTGCTCGGCCAAATACGACATTTGAGCGGCGAACTTGTCCGGAGCAAGCACCAGCGAATTGCCCGGATCGTGACCGATGCTGTGGTAGTTGAGCACGGGCATGGATACCGTCTTCTTGTCTAGCGCAGCGGGGAAGGCTTCCGCCTCCGCGTTCGCGGAGGACCCGGCGTACACGACGGCCGTTACAGCCTCACGGCCTTCCGCAGCCGCTTCCGCCGGGGCTTGGGAGGCCGCCGCGGACGCAGCCGTCTCGTTGACGCCGGGCGATGGCGCCGGGGCTTCGGGCGGCGACGTTGCCGCAGGCGGCGCATCGCCGGCAGCGCCAGCGTCTGCGGCGTCCGTGTCCGCCGCGGACGCAAGCGCCGCTGCTGCAGAAGGCGGCACAGCCGCATCCGGTTCCGCAGGCGGCAACGTCTCCTGCCGGGCACCGCCGCAGTGAGGGGCGCTTCCCGCCCCGGCGGCGAGCCGGCTGAGGAAGTGCAGCCGGCGGCCCATAAACCGACGCCGGCCAGGACAGATAGCGATAGAGCGGAAGCCAGCTTACTTTTCATACGAATCCTCCCGCGCAAGAGTAATAAGCGAAGCCGGCAGCCTGTTTGCATGCTGGACATTCATGTCATTTTGATCCTCTTAGGTAAGGCTATACGACTCATTCTTACAATATGTATGCGGGCTGTCCGTGTTATTATTTCTCCATCGTCGAATAAATTCCTTTGCCCGCTTCGAAATCATGAGCTGCTCGGATGACGAACGGCAGCACTTGCGCGCTCACGGCCAAAAAGCGGAACGCCGTGCGCCGCAGCGCCCGAACATTCCGCTTCTGACCAGCCTGCCGCATCTAGTTCGCATGAGCTCTGCCCGTCACCCAGTTCCCTTGCCGGAACAACGGCTCTCGCTTGCCGTCCGGCAGCTCTCCGTCAATATCGAGCTCGGCCGATCCGACCATAAAGTCGACATGCGTCAGACTGACATTCGCGCCCTTCGCCAGCAGCTCCTCCTGCGTCATTCGCGTACCGCCCTCCAGCGTAAAAGGATACGCGCTGCCGATGGCAAAATGGCACGAGGCGTTCTCGTCGATCCCGGTGTTGTAAAACACCCGGTTCAAATTCGATATCGGCGAGTCGTGCGGAACAAGCGCGACTTCCCCCAGATAACGGGCTCCCTCGTCGGTTTCCAGCAGTGCGGTTAAATAGTCCAAACCCGCTTCCGCCGAATAATCGACGATCCGGCCGTTCTCAAAGGTGAGCGAAAAGCCTTCCACCAGCCGGCCATTCAAATTGAGCGGCTTCGTACTCGTCACCGTCCCGTGGACTCCCAGGCGATGAGGCAGCGTATACACTTCTTCGGTAGGCAGATTGGCTACGAAATAAACGCCCTGATCGTCGGTTGTGCCGCCGCCATGCCAAATATGGCCCTCCGGCAGCTCTACGGACAAGTCGGTGCCCGGTGCCCGGTAATGCAGCTTTTTATATTTCTTCGCATTCAAATCGTCTTTCGCCGTCTTCAGCCGGTCGATATGCTCTTGCCACGCCGCGATCGGATCCTCCCGATCCACCCGGTTCATCTTGAAAATGGTGTCCCACATCGCCTGAATCCGCTCATCCTCCGGCAGATCGGCAAATACTTTGGCCGCCCATGCGCGGGTCGGAGCTTTCACCAAGCACCAGCTGAACTTTTTATTGCGTACATAGCCTTGAAACTTTTGGCGCGCCACAGCGGCCGCTTTCGTGGCAGCCGTTACTTTATGCGAGTCAACGCCCTTGTATAATTCGGGGTCGGGCACTTTGATGTTCAGCAGCGCTCCCCCGCCTTCTGCGAGCTGTTCCATCATTTGCGCAGTCCACGCCGGGTAATAAGAAAACGACTCGTCCGGCGCATAAGCGAAACGGGTTTTCGTCACTTCCTCGTCGTCCCACTGCACCTGAACATATTTGGCTCCCGCTTGATACGCTTTTTGCACCACCTTGCGGGTAAACCCGGCGGCTTCGAGCGGCGATTCCACCAGCAGCACCTGACCCGGTTGAATGTTGACGCCGACGCGTACGACGAGCTCCGCATATTTTTCCAGATGTTGTTCAAATTCGTTGCTAGCCATCTGCCTTACCTCCTCGTCCGAAAGTTCAAAATGTATATCCGTTAGTATACGCCAAAATGATGAATGAGCCCAAAGTCAGTTCAATATACGGAGCAGCACGCGCTCGTACAAGTTCCATGGCAGCAGCGCTTTCGCCCGCAGCGCGATTTTGGCGCCCCTGCCAAGCGGGTACCGCAAACTCGGGTTGGACAAAGCAACCACCCCGGCGATCCGATCGGCCACTTCCCGGGGGTCGGGCGCCGCTTGCGCGGCCTGCCGCGAATAACGCAGGACGCGCGCGAGCGGCTCGCGGTAGGGAGACGTGGCTGACGTGCAGATCGTATCAAAGCCTTTCTGCCAAATCGCAGTGCGGTAAGCGCCCGGCTCGATCAGGACGACGCGTACGCCGTACGGTCTCATCTCCAATCGCAGCGATTCGCTGAACCCTTCGACCGCGAACTTGGACGCGGCATAAGCCGAGTATCCCGGGAAAGCCGAACGGCCGCTGATGCTGCTTACATTGACGATACAGCCGGAACGGCGCTCTCGCATATGCGGCAGCACCGCTTTCGTGACGGCGACCAAACCGAAGAAGTTCGTCTCCAGCTGCTCGCGGAACCGCTCCATCGGCACATCCTCGACGAACCCGCCGACGGCCATGCCGGCGTTGTTCACCAGCGCGTCGATCCGCCCGTACCGCTCCGTTACGGCAGCGACGGCCAGCTCAATCGATTCCGGCTTGGTCACGTCAAGCGGCATCGTTTCGATCAGCTCCCCTACGCCGTCCCGCACCGCCCGTTCCAGCAGATGTTCGCGGGCTGCCACGTTACGCATCGTGGCGACGACCCGATATCCCCGGCGCGCCAGCGTCACCGAAACGAGCAGGCCGAACCCGCTGGAAGCCCCTGTGACGAGCGCTACGGGCCGTTTGGCATCAAGGTTCTCCTTGCCCATCTTCATGACCTCCTCCGTTTCAACCAGCAGATGTTCATTAACGGCATCCCGTCTGCTCTCATCATACTTGGGATGGGCTGAGGGGACAAGCGAGGGGACAAGCGCAGCCCCCTGCCGATCCGCATTTTCCCGGGCCAACCGCCTGCGGGCGGGTGTCCTTCCCGCTGCTTTCAAGCGCGTATTCGTCGGACTTCACATCCAAACAATATTTATCGATACGACATTAACTGACATATTTTTCAACTATCTCGATATATAATATAACAGGTAACCCATATTATGGAATAAATGAACAGGAGTAAAGACAAGAATGAGTAACAATGTGATGGACGCCATACTGGAATCTCAAGAACGCTGTAAACAAATCGGATTAAATCCTGCTCTTATTCCATCCCCTTCCAAGAAACTGTCAGCTCGTGAACTATATAACCGACGCATGAAATATGACGAGCTGCTGTCCGTCATGAGCCTCTTTGCCGGGCGGGTCATCCACTTGTTGTCGCACACCCCGATCCTTCTCGTTCTAACCGACGAGCAAGGATTTATTCTTGAAATGTACGGCGACCAGTTAATTAAGAAAACCGTCATGGATCTCGGCATCATCAAGGGCATTCAATACAGCGAAGAAGATATGGGCACGAATTCGGTACATCTTGCCTTACAGGTCGACGCGCCGGTGGCCATTATCGGGGAAGAGCACTACCATCAGGCGCTTCATCAATCGGCTTGTTACAGCGTCCCGTTTCATTTCTGCAGCATATTCCCGCTTTCGGGAACGATTTCGTTATTGACTACTCTGGAGCAGAACAACCCGATTTATTTGACGCTGCTCAGCAACATTGTCGATTCGATCGAACGGGAGATCCTGCTGATCAAAAATAATCGTCAGCTCGACCTGCTCAACCGCATATTAATCGAAAATATGCGCTACGGGATCATCATTACCGACGTTTACGGCCGCATTACGGAATCCAGCCCGTTCATCGAACAAATTACGCAAAGCGCGAAGGCCGATCTGATCGGCTGCTCCGTGTTCGACATCGATCCGTTCGGCCGATATATGTTTGAAGTGCTGCAGCACGGCAAATCCTTTGAAAATGTGGAAATTACGTTCGGCAATCCGCTGAACGGCGGACTCGTCTGCCAATTCGACAGTTATATCATTTATGACGAGCACCGCCGGACCAAAGGCATGTGCGCGCAGTTTCGCGACATTACCGAGCGCCATATGCTCGAGAAGCAAATTATCGCCGCCGAGAAATATTCCGCCATCGGCAAGCTGGCGGCCGGACTCGCCCACGAAATCCGCAATCCGCTCACGTCCATTATCGGATTTATCAAGATGTTCAAATCAGGCGCTGTCCCCCCGGAGAAAGAAAAGCTGTATATCGATATGGTGTACAGCGAGCTGCTCGGATTAAACGACCTCGTTTCGCAATTTGTGCTGATGGCCAAGCCCAGCGTACCCGACCGCAAGCAGATCGATATTCAATCCCTCGTCGAAGATACGCTGCATTTCATGGAAAGCCAGTTTATTATGAAAAACGCTTACGTTCAATACCCCCTAAGCGGTCAACCGATCTACCTGCATGCCGACCCCGCGCAAATCAAACAAGTGCTCATTAATATATTGCAAAATGCCCTGGAAGCTTTACACGAGAAAGGTACGATCCAAGTCAGCATCGAACGCGACGATAAGCATGTGCGGATTCGAATCGAAGATAACGGTATCGGGTTAACCGAGAACGAGCTGAAGCAAATATTGCATCCTTTCTTTTCCACCAAGGAGAACGGGCTTGGGCTCGGGCTGTCCGTCAGCTACCGCATTATCGAAAACCATGGCGGCACGATCGATATCACCTCTACGAAATATGTCGGGACGACGATGACCGTCGTGCTTCCGCTGCCCTCAGCGCAGCCGCCGTACAGCAAGTAAAGCTGCATAGGTTACGCACGCTTGTATACGCCAAGAAGAACCGTCCGCTCTGAACTGGTCAAGTTTTTGTAGACAGAGATATTAAAGCCGCTAAGCGCACTCCTTCCTGTAGGGAATGGGTGCGTTGTTTTTTAATCTAGATTGAGGCCTTTCGTTATTGTGAAAGAGCGCATGAACATACACAGCCTCCCGTAGTTCCTCTGGACTCCCAGGGCGGTAGTCTACGTACAGCTCATTCTTAAACCAACCAAAGAAGCTTTCGACGGGGAGGCGGTTCACTCCATCCGACCAAGCTTTAGCTACAGGCGTGTCACGGATCGACTTCGCAAGGATGGCTGGTGGACAAGTAAATAACGTGTACTCAAGGCCATGCAGCGGCTAGGAATTCAGGCAAGGCTTCGAAAAAAGCAAAACCACAGAGTAGGAACGGAGCATCATTCCGTCGGTAATGTCCTGAATCGGAACTTTACTGCTACACGCCCCATGGAAAAGATCGTTACCGATGTTACATACTTGTATAGTCGCGGTACCGTTCAATACTTGTCTGTCTTCGTTGATCTCTACAACAATGAGATTTTGGAACTTGAAGTCAGCGACAGGAACGATCTTGAGCTTGTCATACGTCCACTCCAAAGACTGCTTTCCACCAAAAAGAGCGATTTTGGAGCTTTTTTAATTGTGCGATCTCCAATTTTAGTTTCGCGTTCTCGTACTGTAATCGTTCCATCTCGGAAGTGAAGGTCGTTTTAGGTCTGCCAATAGCAGGCGTTCCCTTAGGTCTGCCCTTCGCTTTAGGCTGTAAGC
The DNA here is from genome assembly GCF_016586185.1 of Paenibacillus sp. EPM92. NCBI lineage: Bacteria > Bacillati > Bacillota > Bacilli > Caryophanales > Paenibacillaceae > Paenibacillus > Paenibacillus sp. EPM92. Next base: position 96,895 of record NZ_BCPS01000064.1, on the reverse strand, counting down.
CGCTCGCACCATGCTCGATATAGATTGTCCTCCAACTACGGATAAGCCTTGGTTCTAATTGGTGCTGGACAGCCAGTATTTCTATGGATATGCCTTCTTTAAGATGCTGTTCCACAAGCCTTACTTTAAACTCCTGCGAATGTTTACGATGGATGGATCCTTTTTTGGACATGAAAAAACAACCCCCTAGGTAGACTTTTTCGGCTTTTTAATGCCATGTCTACATAGAGGGTAGCAGTTCAAACACGGACGGTTCTTCTTGGCTGCACTCCGCAGGTTACGCGCGCGCTTCCGTTTCCACACTCACGCCCCGCTCTTGATAAATCCTCATGACGACCTGCAGCGCGCCGATCGCTTTCGGGAACCCCACGTAAGCGGAGCAATGCATGAGAAGCTCCACGATGTCCACCGGCCGTACCCCGACGTTCAACGCCGCATGGACATGAAAGTCCAGCTGATCGACCGCGCCTTGCGTAACGAGCGACGATAGCGTAATCAGCTCCCGCTGCTTCTCGTCCAGCGCAGGTCTCGTATAGATGTCGCCGAAACCGTTCATGACAATGAGCTCCTCGAACGCCGGGTAAAAGCCGCGAATCGCTTCAAGCGGCGGAAACTGTTCCAGTCCGGTAAGCTTGGACATGACTTGTTTGCCTTGTAAATAACGATCTTCGCTCATAGACAGCTCCTCCTTGATGGCATGCATTAGTCTAACGTTAACAATCGGGTTAAAATCGGCGGAATTTCCAACGGATCGACCATGATCTCGATAACCGTCGGTCCGTTATGCCGCAAAGCTACGGTAACAGCCGTTCGCACCTGATCGGCGTCGAAGCACCGGTGGCCGGCCGCTCCCAAGGACTGCGCAAACATCACCGCATCAAGCGGCGCCGTATAAATCGCCCCCACGCTGCGACCGGTATTGTAAGACATCCCTTTATCGACCATGTCCAGCCTTCCGTTGTTCAGTACGACGAAGATAACGGGGAGCCGGTGATTGGCTGCCGTAGACACTTCGGTGCCGTGCATCATGATGCAGCCGTCCCCCGTTAAACACACGACGGTGCGGTCCGGAGCAGCCGCTTTCGCGCCGATCGCATAACCGATCGCATGGCCCATCGCGCCGAACACGTCATCGAACACAAAGGTCCCGGCTTGCTCGACAGCGAAATGCTGAAGCGCGTAGAACGTATGGCTGCCGTCGTCGCCAAAAACGATAGCATCGGAGGGCAAAGCGTCGCGCAACGCACGAACGGCGTCAACCGCCGACAACACGCCGGCCTCCGCATCGCTTAGAGGCGTTTCCTCGACCTCTCCGGCCGTTGCCGCGGCTGCCGCTTGCGCCGCCGTATGCTCCAGCTCGATGAATCCGGCGCCTTTCTTCAACCGCGCGTTCATACGCTGCAAGTTTTCCTTGGCGTCACCCAGCACAAGGCACGTCTTGACCGGCAGCGCCTTGCCGACGAAGGTCGCATCGCAATCGAAGTGGATCACCTGCTGCGGCATCATCTCCGGGGTGAACCCGGACAAGGTCATATCGCTCAATTTGCTGCCGACGACGATCATCAGATCCACACCCGATTTCAAATACTGCCGCGCGGCTTCCGTACCGCCTAAACCGAAGTTGCCGAGGCAAAGCGGGTGCGAGGTCGGGAACGCTCCTTTGCCGCCCGGACTTAAGATGACCGGGAGCCGGAAGCTTTCGGCCAGCGTGCGCACCTCCTCATACGCGTTCGCCGCCATGACGCCTTTGCCAAGCAGGAGAACCGGCTTCCGCGCGTTTCCGATGAGCTCGATCGCATCATCGAGATTCGGCGAGATCAGCTTCGGGATGTGCGTCGGCAAGGGAATGGAGAACGGTTCGATGGACGCTGTCAAGATGTCGAAAGGAATGCACAAATGCGCGGGACCTTTTATGCCGGAGCAAGCTTTCTCAATCGCATGCTGCACATACCGCTGCACCAAATCCGCACGCTCCACTCGTGCGCTGAAAAGCGTGACGGGTTCGAACATTTTCACCAGATCCGTACCGAATAGACTCGAGTCTTGTCCCATCGCCTTTCCCGAGTCTTCCGCCGAAGGTTGTCCGGTCAGGATCAACAAGGGGACATGATACGCCTTCGCTTGTCCGGCCGCCGTCAATAAATTCGTTCCGCCCGGCCCTGACGTGCCGACGGCCACACCCAACGTCCGATTCATCATGGCGTAGCCGGATGCCGCGAACCCCGCTCCCGACTCGTGCCGGGTCAAGACGAACTCGATGCCTTCCGCATCAAAATCCAACATAATCGGGGATATGGGTTTACCAGGAATGCCGAAAATATGGTCGACTCCCCATTTTTTAAAATTTGCCGCCAGTACTTGAGTAACTCGCATCGCTCTCTTCTCCTCTGTCTCTATAATGCCTTACTGGGGAAATGCAGGCAGGCTTAAATTCGGAAGCCGGAATAGGCGGGCAGGCGCTCGCTCTGCCTGCATCCATGCGCGACTCATGCTTGTGGTCCGCCGGGCTGAGCGACCCCGGGAGGAACGGATGCATAGCGGCTTACACCGTTTGACATCCTATTCGGTCAAGCTTGATTTCCCTGCGCTTGACCCCAATCGTATGCGACCCAAGTAGGAAAGCCTATGCGATTGGCAGCTTTGATTAGCATTTAATTCCACATTTAGGATAAAAATCCCTTCTTTTTTTCGATAATTTTCCAAATTTTATGCATGTTTCCACATTTATCATGTAGAAATCCGATTTTTCGCCAAATCATGAGCTCCATCGTGAATGGAAAAGCCGGAAGGGCCCCCGCTTCGTTTCGACATATAAAAATACCCTTCGCCGCCTTAGATGAAGGCGCGAAGGGCACTGTTTACTTCTTCCATTCGTTATATGCGCCGGCGGACGGCAAAAGGATTTGACTTTCGGACACCGGCTAGTCATCTTCGTTCGGACACCCCGCGCCGCTTCTCCAATGGCCGGAACGCGCCACTTTGGTTTGCAAATATTTTTCGTTATACGGCGAAATGTCACCCCACAACGGAATTCGGTCTTCGACGTTCATGCCCGAAGCCTTGAGCGCTTCCAGCTTCTTCGGGTTGTTCGTGATCAATGTCACCGGCTTTTGCCGCAAAAATCGAAGGATGCTGATCGCGTCGTCATAATTGCGCGCATCGTCCTTGAAGCCGAGCTCCAGGTTGGCTTCCACGGTATCAAGTCCTTTCTCCTGCAAAATGTAGGCCATCGCCTTGCTGAATAAGCCGATGCCCCGCCCCTCATGATTAGCCAAGTAACATAGCGCGCCCGTTCCGTGCCGTACGATCATCTTCATCGATTCATGCAATTGAAACCCGCAATCGCAGCGCTTGCTGCCAAAAATGTCACCGGTGTGACAAATGCTGTGCATGCGGATGAGCGCCCGCTCGGCGCCGGCAAAATCACCGTACACCAGCACGCTGGACTGCTGCTTCTCCGCCAAGTTAAAGGAAGAGAGACGTCCGATCAATTGCTCCGTATCCGCCTGTTCCCGGCATATTCGGGCTGCCGCCGGATCATGAACCGGAAGCCAGCAGTACCACTGAAACAGGACCGTTTCCCCGTCCAACTCGACCGGCAGCCGTATCGGTCCGACCAAAATATTCGTCGTATTCGAGCCTGCCACCGTTTGAATACTATCGTCCAGCATGGCGGCGATATCGTGAGCGATCAATCGTATTCCACCTTCCTCGGACCGGGTCCGAACATGTTATACTAACAATTTGTCCCTGGGCTTGAAAAATATGCGCGCCGCGTTGAAGCCCCGCCCGAACGCAGCCGCACGGCGAGCCCCCCGCCAGCGCCCCCACTCACAAAATCTTCTCCCCGAACAACGCGCCGATGAGCTCAACCGCGGCCAGAGCCGTCCGGTTCTGCCGATCGAGCAGCGGGTTCACCTCGACGAACTCGGCGCTTCGGAGCACGCCCGCGTCGGCCAGCAGTTCCATCGCAAGCAAACTCTCGCGCAAGCGGATTCCGCCGGGGACAGGCGTACCGACACCCGGAGCTTCGCACGGGTCGAGCCCGTCGAGGTCAAGGCTCAGATGAAGGCCGTCCGTACCGTCCGCTGCCCGGTCCATCGCCCGCTTCATGACCTCTTCAATGCCGAGCCGCTCGATATCGCGCATCGTAAACACAAGGATGCCCCGCTTCTTGAGAAATTCACGTTCGCCGGGGTCGAGCGATCGCGCGCCGACCAGCACCGTATGCTCCGGCTGCACCTTCTCCGTCTTGCCGCCAATCCCGGTTAATCGGGGATGCCCGCAGCCGAGCGCAACCGCCAGGGACATCCCGTGGATGTTGCCGGAGGGCGTAGTCTCGGCGGTATTCACGTCGCCATGGGCGTCGAACCAGATGAGACCCAGCTTGTCGACGCGGCTGGACATCCCGGCCACCGTGCCGATGGCGATGCTGTGATCGCCGCCGAGCACAAGCGGCAGGCGGCCGTCTCCCGCCGCCTTCGCCACCGCCTCGCACAGACGTTCGTTGACTGCCGCGATTTCGTCCAGATGGCGCAGGGAGCTTGCCGTCCCCGGGACGGATAAGGAGCTGCACCGTTTCACGACCAAGTCTCCTTCATCCTTAACGCTGTGCCCAAGCTGCTCCAATCGGCTGACCAGACCGGCGTTGCGAATCGCGGTCGGTCCCATGTCCGCGCCGCACCGGCTTGCTCCCAAGTCCATAGGCACCCCGATAATGGACAGCGTCCTGCCCGTTAGCTTCGTCATGCTGCTCACCTCTGTCCTGCATAATCGGATGAAGACCGGAACAAATGCTTGGCCACGAACCAGAAATTCGCCGGCCGCTCGGCGATGCGCCGCGTAAAGTAAGGGTACCAATGACGGCCGAACGGCGTGTAAACCCGCACGGCATAACCGGCATCCGCCAGGCTCCGCTGCAAATCGACGGCAATCCCGTATAGCATCTGAAATTCGAACCGATGCCGGGGAACGGCCAGTCGTTCGGTCAGCTCAAGCACGCTGCCGATCATCCGCGGGTCATGCGTCGCCACCGCCGCGTACCCGCCCTGCTCCAGGTGGGCGCGAACGAGACGGACGTAGGCCGCATCCACCTCCCGCTTACGGCGATACGCGACATCGGGCGGTTCGCGGTAAGCGCCTTTGACAATGCGCAGGTTCGTCCCTTGCGTTCCGATCTCCCGGACGTCCTGCTCGCTCCGGAACAGGTACGATTGCAGAACGAGTCCGATCCGTTCCGGACCGAAACCGCTGCGCAGCTGGCGAAACAAATCCACCGTCGCCTGCGTGACCGAAGAGTCCTCCATATCGATCCGCACGAAATTCCGGCAAGCGGCCGCCTCGCTTGCGATGCGTTCCATGAGCTTCAAGCATAGTCGAGGATCCGTCTTCAACCCGAGCTGCGTCAGTTTGACGGATACGTTCGCGCGCAGCCCATGCCGTTCGATGACCGGGAACAGCTCCGCAATGGCGGCGGCGGTTTGCTCGGCCTGACGAGCATCCGATACGTTCTCGCCCAGCAGATCGAGCGTAGCCAGCAGTCCGCGCTCGTTCAGCCTTTTCACTTGGGCGAGCGCCTCGGGCAGCGATTCTCCGGCAATGAATCGATCGACGCCGAACTTCATGCCGTGTTTCTCAAAGAGCCACCGGACCGGAGCAAGCTCCGCCACGGTCAGTACGCTTCGTCGAAGCATCGGATCCAGCATACGGGCGCCTCCCTTACCAGCATTCGGAAATGAGCTTAAGCGGCGTCAACCTTGACAAGCCCTTACGGGAGTAAGGATTCACGCCGTCAGCTCCTTTCCGTCAATACGTCTTCTACGCAATCTGCCGCCCAATCAAGCTCATCCTCCCGAATCGTCAGCGGCGGGGCTATCCGGATGACGCGATCGTGCGTTTCTTTACAGAGCAATCCGGCTTCCATCAAGCGCTCGCAGTACGGTCTGGCCGGCCCCTGAAGCTCTATCCCGATCAGCAGTCCTTGACCGCGGACGTCCCGAATCAGGGGCGAGCGGATCTGCTTGAGCCGTTCCAGCAGCCAAACGCCTGACGTCCGGGCGCGTTCGGCCAGATTCTCGTCCTCCAGCACCTGCAGCGCGGCCAGCGAAACGGCGCAGGCCAGCGGATTGCCGCCGAATGTCGAGCCGTGCGAGCCCGGATTGAAGACGCCGAGCACTTCACGGTCCCCGGCAACGGCGGATACCGGGAGCACGCCGCCGCCAAGCGCTTTACCGAGCACGTAAACGTCAGGCTGCACGTCTTCCCAGTCGCAGGCGAACTTCTTCCCTGTCCGGCCGAGCCCCGTCTGAATTTCGTCCGCGATCGTCAACACCCCGTGACTGCGGCATAAAGCGGCGGCCTCGCGCAAATAACCGGCAGGCGGAATGATGATCCCGGCTTCGCCTTGTATCGGCTCGAACAGGAAAGCAGCCGTTCGCTCGTTTATCGCTTGCCGCAGCGCTTCGGCGTCGCCGAACGGCACCGTGACGAAGCCTGGCGTGAACGGACCGAAGCCCGCCCGGTATGCGGGCTCGGTGGAGGCGGAGGTCACGGCAATCGTGCGCCCGTGGAAGTTGTTCCGGCACACGATGATTTCCGCCTGCGAATCAGGAATGCCTTTGACCTCGTACGCCCAACGCCGTGCCGCCTTGATCGCCGTTTCGACCGCCTCCGCCCCGGTGTTCATCGGAAGCACGGTCGTTTTGCCCGTCCAGCGGCATACCGCTTCGTACCAGTCTCCGGCCAGGTCGTGGTGAAACGCCCGCGACGTTAACGTGACCCGTCCGGCCTGCTCCGTCAACGCCTGAATAATTTTCGGATGCCGGTGCCCCTGATTCACAGCCGAGTAGGCGCTCAGCATATCCAAGTAACGCCTGCCGTCCGCATCCTCCAGCCAAACGCCTTCGGCGCGTGTGATGACGATCGGCAGCGGATGGTAATTGGCGGCTCCGTACAGCTCCGCCTTGCGAATGAACGGTTCGGAACGGTTCATGCCGTCCCCTCCTCTCTTCCTCTTGGCTTTAGAGCATCAATTCGTCCGCCGCCTCCTCCAGCTTCAGGAAGCCCAAATAAACGGAGCGGAACAACCTCGATACATCCGCGTCGCTTAACAGCTCAGGCTTGAGATCGTCCATGTACGCTTGACCCTTCCAACGTCTCAACCATTCCAACTGCTCCTGCCGCGAACGGGGAAAAGACAGCGGCACCGACAAGTCAGCCATCACGTTCACCTACTCCTTCAGGATGATGGAATACCGTTTTTCGCGATTAATGAAATGTTGGAATTTTCAGACTTTATTACATCATATGATCGACATTTCCGCTTCGTGATGTTTTTATGCTCGTGCCCCTGAAGTGCCAAGCCTGTTCCAGCACAGGTATGTAGCGACAGAAAAAAGGCGCAGCCGCCTGACGTATCGATGTTTTGTTTGGCCACAAACAAACACGATATCCCAGGAAGTACCCCTCTATCAGGTATTGTATTCACTAGGCCGAGCTGTCTTTCCTCCCCCGGTCTCCCCGGCTTAATACGGCACACGGACCGGGACGCAGCCCCTTGCATACGAATAGCCCGCTTCCCCGGCAGGAAAGCAGGCGGTTCGACAGTACGTATTCGCGGCTGGTCCGGCGTCCGCCCATTTGCATGTCGCTCTTCAACCGAAGTATAATGAGAACACACGTTCCTTGAGGAAAAACATACCTATTTACGCACATTATAAGGACAACAGGTGATCGAATACGATGGATCCGAACCGCTTTTATGAGGAAATCCGAATCAAGTACCAAGGCGAAGATCGCGCCAAGTTGGTCATGCAGCAGCTCAGAACGTATCAAGAAAGCAAAAAGCACCGCAAATGGTGGCAGAAGCTGCGCATCCTCAGGAAAACAAAAACGCAGCCCAAACCTTGGGATTGAAGCCGTTCATGGATGCCGCGGGATCACTGGCCATGGCATCCGGGCGATCGTACACCCGGATTCGCAATTCCAGCCAGGCGGCCCAGGTTGACCGCCGCCTGGCTACACGCCTCCAAGCATCCGCAGCACGTCCTCGTTCCCCGGCAGCGAAGATACGGCGCCTTTACGCGTCGTTGCGATCGCGCCCGCCGCATTCGCGTAAGCCAGCATCTCATGGATGACGCCCGGTTCGAGACCGTTCACCGGTAATTCGCGCGTATGCAATTGATACAGCAGCGCCCCGATGAAGGCGTCTCCCGCGCCGGTCGTGTCCGCCACGGTAACGGAGTGCCCCGGGACGGCGACCCGTTCGTCCGCCGTATACCAGACGGCGCCGGCTGCGCCTTTCGTATACACCACGTGCCGGACGTCGCCCGTGAACAACGAGGCGATCGCTTGTTCCTCGTCCTCCAGCCCGGTGACGAAGGCTAGCTCCTCATCGCTGATCTTCACGATGTGCGCTTTCGGAAGAAACGCCAGAATCGTCCGCCGGCACGCCTCCGGACTGCTCCACAACGGCAGCCGCACATTCGGATCGAAGCTGACGATGCCGCCCATGGCTTTCACCGCTTCAATCGCTTGAAGGTGCGCATATTTCACCGGCGCTTCGATCAAATCGACCGAGCAAAAATGCAGAATGTCGCCGTTCCCGAACGGAATCCCTCCGATCTCGTCCGCGGCGAGCAGCATGTCCGCGCTCGGATTGCGGTAGAAGGAGAAATCCCGGTTCCCGTCGCTGCTCAAGCTGACGAAGGCAAGTCCCGTCTTGGCTTCGCCGGTTCGAAGCACATGACGCACATCCACGCCTATGCCGCTCATCGTCTCGACGAGGAAATCCCCGAACGCGTCGCGGCCCAATTTGCCGATAAACGAGCTTGAGCCGCCGAGCTTCGCAACCGCGCACGCCACATTGAACGGAGCCCCGCCGGCAGCCCGTTCGAACCCGCTCACATCCTTCAGCCCGATGCCCTTTTCCGTTGGAATAAAATCAATCAGCGCTTCCCCAATCGTATACACGATAGACAATGAACGTCCCTCCTAAATATTAACCGATATCCCATTTCGTCAACGAAACGACCCTGCACTCGCCTTCGGAGAATAACGCAATTCCGCGCGCCTGTTCGTTCGGATAAATACGGCCGGTCATCACCTTATGCCCCTTCCCGAGGAACACCTCTACAGAGGAGACGTCGACGAAGATTCGCAAACTAAGCTTGCCGTCCTCCAGCTCGATGGACGTTTTTCTTTCCCCTTTCGGTCCTATCCCTGAACGATCGCGGTTGAAGCGGAACTGCCGCTCCTCCGCATGATAGGACAGCACGGTTTCCTCCCGACCGGACGTACGCAGCTTGATTCCGAACGCCGACGCACCCTTGGCCTCGATCACAACCTTCAGCTCATAACGGTCTCCTTGCGTCTCCAGAACCCGCTCCCCCTTCAGTATAACATCTGAAAGTTCGTAAGGGGCTTGCCGATACGCTTCGATCTCGTCCACCGGCTTGAACACCAGACGGTCGCCGTCCGTCAGCACCTCGCGCGGAACGGTCATCGCCCCCGCCCAGTGATGTCCTTGCTGCGTCGGCATCAACGATTCCCACATATCCATCCAGGCGATCATAACACGGCGGCCTTGTGCGTCAATCGTCGTTTGCGGGGCGTAGAAATCGAAGCCGTAATCGATCGGATAATACGCGTCATAATGAAAGCGGCCATCGTCCGTATCCAAGTGCCCGACCATATACGTCGTGGAATGCAAATTGCAATAATCGTCCCCTTGCGCGGGCACCCGCTGAGGCGACATCATCAGCACGTCCTTCGAGCCGAGCGCGAACACATCCGGACATTCCCAGTTATCGCCCAGCGTTCCATCGCTCTTCGCGATGACGTTCACATACTCCCAGTGTACCAGATCCGCCGATCGATACAGCAAAATCAACCCGTGTCCTGCGCCGTCATTCGATCCGAGCACGGCATAATACGCGTCTCCGCGCTTGAACACCTTCGGATCGCGGAAATCTTGGCGGCTCACGCCCAGCGGAATCGCCCCGGCAGCAATGACAGGATTATCCTTCCATTTCACGAAGGTCACCCCGTCCTCCGACACGGCGATCGCCTGCTCTTGCCGGTAGTCCCGGTCCTTATCCGGTCCGGTCTCGACATGCCCGGTATACATCAAGTACAGACGTCCCTCATGCTCGATCGCGCTGCCGGAGAAGCAGCCTCCCTGATCATAAGCTTCATCGGGCGCGAGAGCGACCGGCAGGTGCTCCCACCGGATCAGATCGCCGCTCACCGCATGGCCCCAATGCATCGGCCCCCATTTGGCCTCGTACGGATGATATTGATAGAACAAATGATACGTTCCGTTATAATGGATAAACCCGTTCGGATCGTTCATCCAGCCGTATTCGCTCATGAAATGGTAATGCAGCCTGAAGTCCGAACGCAGCTGATGTTTGTTTTCCCGAATAAAGCGGTTTGCTTTCTCTACGGTATAGGTCATTATGCATCCTTTCCGATCGCGCTGCGTCTTATATTTATTTAAGGAGCCCTGCACATTGAACAAGGGGAATATAAGGGCCATTATAGATGTCAAAGGTTTGACATGTCAATCGTTTGACATCATACGGTTTACGAAACTGCGAAGCATCAATGCCCCGTAGTCCCGTTCTTAGCGCAGTCGTCTAGTCTTCATTCCGGTTACGTAGACTCCCGTTCGATCAATTCGACCGGAAGAATGTTGTGATAGTCGAATTCGGATTCGTCCAATTGCCGCTGAATAAGGTCAATCGCCAATCGGCTCATCTCTTCAATCGGCTGTCTTATGGTAGATAAGGAGGGGAACATCCAGGAAGCCGCGTTGACGTCGTCATATCCGACGACCCGTACGTCGCGCGGCACGTCTTTCCCGAGACGCCGGCATATTTGCACCACGAAAGCCGCAATGATATCGCTGGTCGCAAACACGCCGTCGATGTCGGGATGCTGCTGCAGCAGCTCTTCAATAATACGCTCGTACTGGCTTTGGTCGAACACGTTCATATCCGTTTGGATCATGACATGATCGGTCCCGCTCTGGTTGACGACGTTCTTAAACGCTTCGCTCCTTTGATTCGCAAGCAAATTAAGCTCTAAATTTCCGCAAATATGCGCGATCTTCTTGCAGCCCTTCCCGACCAACAATTTCGTCGCCAGCTCGCCGCCGCGGTAATTGTCCGAAGCGACAAATGGAATGTTGTCGCCGATCCGCCGATCCATGGTCACGATAGGCCGGTTTATATGCTTGTATTCCCCGACTTCCAACGTATGGCTGCCCATAATGATGCCGTCGACCCGGTTTCGTTTCATCATGTCGATATATTCGCGCTCTTTATTCGGGTCAAGCAAGGAGTTGCACAACAGCAGCTTAAATCCGTATTGATGCGCGTAGTACTCCAGATGCGTCGCCAGCTCACCGAAGAACGGATGGGACACGCTCGGCAGAATCAGCCCGATCAGGTTCGATTGCTTCTTCAATAACGAGCGCGCGATTTCATTGGGGCGATAGCCAAGCTCGTCCATGCATTCGTATACTTTACGCCGCGTCGCTTCGCTAATATAACCCCGATTGTTCAATACGCGCGAAACCGTCGTTACCGAAACCCCTGCCTTTAACGCTACATCATTAATGGTTGCCATACGCCGTACGTGTCTCCTCTTCTCCTCAAAAAATGGCTTATGCCAAACATACCTGAAAATGATCCTTGGGTAAAGGACAAGCTGGCCTCATATGCCGCCGTTATTGGCAAGGCACAGGCTTACGAACCTTCCCTCCCGGCTAGCCGCCCAGGTTATTGACGGCATTCACGGTAACCCCGTTCATAAACGATCGGACGTTGTCGACCGCCGTTGCCATTAATCGGGCTCTCGCTTCTTGAGTGGCCCAGGCAATGTGAGGGGTAATGATGCAGTTCGGCGCGGTAAGCAGCGGGTGTTCGGCCGGCGGCGGCTCGACCGCCAACACATCGAGCGCAGCGCCCGCGATACGTCCGGCGTGCAGAGCCTGAGCCAACGCCTGCTCATCAATAAGCGCGCCGCGCGAAGTATTGATGAGGAAGGCGGAGCGCTTCATTAATTCAATGCGCTCGGCATTGATCATGCGCTCGGTAGCCGGCGTTAACGGGCAGTGCAAGCTGACGACGTCCGATTCGGCCAGCAGCCGCTCCAGCGGCACCCACTCGACGTCTTCATGCGGCGGCGGAGTCGTCCGGCCGCTGCCTGCGGCAAGCACGCGCATGTCCAGCGCCCGGGCGATCCGGGCCGTTTGACCGCCGATCCGGCCCAGCCCGACCAGCCCCATCGTCTTCCCGGACAATTCGACCAGCGTCGACCGGGTGAAACAGAAGTCCTGACTGCGCGACCACTCGCCCTGCTTCACCGCCTCGTCATGCCGCCCCACCTGCGAACTGAGCTCCAGCAGGAGAGCGAATACGAATTGGGCGACCGATTGCGTGCCATACGTCGGCACATTCGTTACGGGAATTCCCCTCTGACGGGCAGCCTCCGTATCGATAACATTGTACCCCGTCGCCAATACGCCGATATACTTAAGCTTGGGAAGGCGGGCCAGGGTATCCGCCGAAAGCGGCGTTTTGTTCGTAATCAAGATCTCCGCTTCATAAGCGCGATCCACAATCTCCTCCGGAGAGGTGCGGTCGTATACAACCAAGCGCCCCAGCTTCTCCCATTCACTCCAACTCAAATCCCCCGGATTTAAGGTATAACCGTCCAGTACCACGATGTTCATCAACGTTTTCTCCTCCCTGAAGCTCCTGTTCTTTCTTGAACTACCATCCCTTATACGGTTTATTTATAAGGCCTGGTTTAACAAATACAAGTCTTCTTCTTGATTCCGGTCTTTCCCAGCGCTTCTACTTTGCGGATGTATGCCGTGGCGAGCGGCACCTTGCAAGCGGTTTCACCTACATCCACATGGACCTTGCCGATTTGTTCCGCCACTTAGCGGCAATCGAGGTGCCTGCCACGATAACGAAGCCGTTCATCGTGTAACGCACGCGGTTACGCTCTTCATGAATCGTCTCCCGCACCCGCTTCAGCAGACCGCGGATTTCCGCGATATCCAGCTGCTCGTCCGGTGTTATCGAGATGTAGTTCGCATACGTGCTCCAGCCGCACGCAGCGATCAGCTCCTGGTCCGAATCGAGCCATTCCCTCGCCAGATCGAGCGCGAACGGACTTTCCGCCGCTACGCCCGCCACCGTATACTCGGCAAGCATATGCCAGTATGCCTGCCTGGCCCAAGTCTGAAGCTGTTCCTTCCCCATCTGTTTCGGATTTACCGACAGCCCGGCCAAATACATCGCGTCATGATTACCGGAATCGTATAACGCCAGCGCTAACGCCTGATCCTTGCGAACCTGCTTCACCAACGTTTTTAAATCTCCGATCTTCACACCGAAGCAAGGTTCTTTGGCCCCGTGACGAAAAAACGTTTTTTTCGTTTGTTCCGTTCCCATGGCTTCAAGCTTGCTCATAACCTCTTCCAAAGTCAACTTAACCACTTCCTTATAAGGCGCAGTTTAGTTATATCCTATCACACTCCCGGCCATCTCCCAAGTATCCAAATCATATAAAAGAGCCACTTTCGTGGCTCCCGCTCCATCGCCTCAGAAGAACAGGCAGCTTGCGAATGAAACCCGGTCTCTCCGCTTGCCGCCCAGCAGCTTGTAGACCGGCACGTTCAGCTTTTGCCCATCCTCTCGAGACAAGCGAATTCAATGCTGGCCAGGAGCTGTTTTCACTCCCCGGCTAAAACCAATACCATAATCCCGCGGGATCAGCACCTTCTACAACCGTCCCTCTCCCTGCCGCCGAAATGAAGGGTCGTTATGCTCCCCGACGGATCGCGTCACCTGATCGAGACAACGGAGAAGCCGTCCCGCCAGTTCACGGGTTAGCTTGCCCGAATCCACCAAATCGCGGATTTCCTCCCGTAGAGCGCGGACCGCTTCCAGCCAATGCTTCGGCTGATACAAGCTGAACAAGCCCGAGATGAACGATCCCATGTCGCGGACGGAGGGCGCGGACGGAAAGGGCGTCCCTGGTGTCAACAGCAATTCCAACTGATTCAGCAGCTCTTCAAACTTATAAGCCGTCTCCCGGGAAATGCGTTCGTTCTGAAATAAGCTGCCCGCCTCCTCGCGCTCTGCCTGAATGCCGATAAGCCGGATTTCCGACTCCCGAAGCACTTTGCGCTCCCGTTCTTCGGAGATGACCGATAGCGCAGCCGCTTCGCTGCAAACCGACAGTTCCTCGCGGATCAGACGGATCGTCGCCTGGAGGATGCGAATGCCGCCCGCTTGTCCGATCTCCTCTTGCTCCGCTTCGGCAGCGTCGTCTTCTGTCTTCATGAGCACCGGCAGCACGAAGCTTGCGGTTACCATCGTGAATACGATAACCCCGGCCGCCATAAAAATAATCAAGTCGCGTTGGGGAAAGGGCGACCCGTCCTGCAGCGTATAAGGAATGGAGAACGCTGCGGCCAGCGTGATCGCGCCCCGGACGCCGGATAAAGCGGTCAGCAGAGCCGGCTTCAGCTGCGGCTTGGTTATCTTATTACGGCTGCCGAGCAGCCAGGCTCCCGTCCAGCCTGCATAAATCCACAGAAACCGGAGCGCAAACAGCCCGGAGGAAAGGACTGCCACATACAAGAGCACCCGACTGATGTCGAAAGCCCCGCTCTCAACAATAACAGCGGTGACGCCGGGGATGTGCAGGCCGAGCATGATGAATACCAGTCCGTTCAGCATCAATAAAATAACCGACCAGGTGCTGGCCGATACGATTTGCAGCTTGAGCATGGAGGATTCGGCGCGTTCCTGCTCGATCGCATGCACGATGCCGCCCGCGACGACAGCCAAAATGCCGGATACGTGCAGTTCCTCTGCGGTCAAGTAAATGAAGAACGGCGTAACGATTTGGAGCAGTGTTTGTAGCGTCGCTTCTTCCACGCCCAGACGCCGGATCAGCACCCGGAGACGAATGATCAGGAACGATAAAGCCGCTCCGCACACCGTTCCTCCGATTGCCATCCACACGAAGCTTAAGCTCGCCGCCGACAGGGAGAACACGCCCGTCAACATGGCGGCTATCGCAAATTTGAAAGCGACCATGCCGGATGCGTCGTTGATCAGCGCCTCCCCTTCGAGCAGACGAAGGATGCTCTTGGGCAGATGAACTCGGCGGGAGATGGCGCCTACGGCCACCGCATCGGTCGGCGAGAGAATGGCCGCCAGCGCAAAGGCAGCGGGCAGCGGAATGGAAGGGATCAAACCATGTATGCCGTACCCGGCAATAAACACCGTCGCGAACACCAAACCCAGCGCCAGCAGCAGAATCGGGGCCTTGAGCTTCCATAGCTCGTCCCTTGGCGTTTTTCTGCCGTCATGGTACAGCAGCGGCGCGACGAACAGCACCAGAAACAGTTCCGGATTCAACGGAACGTGAATGCCGAATGGCGATAACGCGGCCAGACAGCCGAGAACGACTTGAAGGAGAGGAAGCGGCACGGCCGGCAAGAACCGGTGAACGATGACGGAACCCACAATAATAGCGAGCAGGATGAGAATATCGATAAACAGCTCCATCTCGAATCCCCCTTCTTGTGTAAGCTCGAACCCTGCATGGGCACTATCATTTATTTAAACCAAAATAAGAAAAACGTACCGGGACGGGAGCGCGGGGTGCGCGGTTGCCGTGTGTCCGGGACGGGGGCGCGAGGTTGGGCATTTCGGACAAAATGAATTTAAGGGAACATTTGTTCTGTAATCCAACTACATAGTCGGCCGGGCCTACGCAGCGAGCGGACTAAACGGCTCAGCCGCCCGACATATCTTCCACATCTCTAACATGAATTTGATAATCACTGACCCTCTCGCCACATCCCTCGATCAGCGAACACGTAGACGCTTATGCTGCTTGTTATACCGCTTCCGCCGTTTCCTCCGCCATAAAATGCCGGTAACCCCGCGAGAATCCTATTTACTGCCCATAATTTCCCCGGAAATGATTTGCCCGTTCCAGCTCCAGAACGACAATGTTTCGTGCGTCAGCCCCTTCACATGGGCCGCGTCCGCTGCCGTGCCCGTCTGTTCCCAAGTCCAACCGAGCAGGCGGCATGCGATGATAGGGCACAAATATATTGGCCAGGCCGGGAAGTGTTGCTGGTCGAGGATATTTTCCAACCGCCGTCCGGGAACAGGCGGACGCCTTCGACCAGCACGGTTGCGAGGTGCTTGCGCAAAGCTGCGATATAGAAGCCGAATCGGCTGTTCGCGCCGAACAGCTTCTCCAAGGCAAAGTAGGCGGTTCAGCTTTTACCCGCCAAGTCCATGTTGATTCTTGCCAGCCCGACAAAAAAACGTTCGTCAAAAACGTCCAAGCTATCGGCTGTCGTATCTTCCGCACCGACCATCGTGCGGGAGCTGTCGAGCCCCTTTCCCTTGCGGATCAAGTAGCAAACGTGCTTCTGATGTCCGGGATCTTCCTGGGCTACCTGGAATTAAATGGTTAGTTTTTTACGACTTTGGTGATGCCAGCATCCCTTGGAACGGATCGATCGGTTCGGCTGATCATTCAAAAAGTTGCGCGTTCGTATACATTGGTATACAATTTATGTGAACATTATTAACATATAAGAGGTTTATGATGGCGGAAACTTATCGCAAATCCAAAGTCGAGCATTATGTCTCGCGACTCCTGCTTCGAAAGAACGCTTTGAAGCGGCAAGTGGAGCAAGCGGAATTTGTGGAGATGAAAGATTTTTTCAGAGGGCAGCTCGCAGCCATCGATTTGATTATCGATGAGTTGACCGCAGAGTTTGCGCTTGAAGAATCACATACAAAGATCGAGGGGGAATCTTGCTCATGAACACAGGCACGACAGCGGCTAAACAGCAGCCGCAGCACAGCCAAATCAAGAAGTTGAAATTGCTCCGCAGGTCTATTTTCATGACCATAGGGGCTGCAATGGTTTCGGTAGGCTTAGAAATTTTTCTGGTGCCCAACAAAATCATCGACGGCGGGATCGTCGGCATTTCCATCATTTCCTCAGCGTTAAGCGGACTGCCTCTAGGTATTTTTCTGTTACTTCTCAACCTTCCGTTTCTTGTTGTAGGGTATAAGCAAATCGGAAAAACGTTCGCGATTTCCACCCTATACTCCGTCCTGATCATGTCGATCGGCACTACGCTGCTCCATCCGGTCCCGCCCCTTACCATCGATCCGCTGTTAGCTGCGGTATTCGGCGGCATCATTCTGGGCATCGGCGTAGGCCTCGTCATCCGCTCCGGCGGATCGCTCGACGGTACGGAAATCGTGGCGATCTTGTTCAGCAAGAAGTCGGCGTTCTCGGTCGGCGAAATCGTCATGTTCATCAACCTCTTCATCCTCGGAAGCGCCGGCTTCGTGTTCGGTTGGGATCACGCCATGTATTCATTGATTGCTTACTATATTGCCTTCAAGATGATTGACATTACGATCGAAGGGTTCGACGAATCCAAATCCGTCTGGATCATTAGCGACTACAACAAGGAAATCGGCGAAGCGATTCTCCACCGTCTAGGCCGTGGAGTCACGTATTTGAACGGCGAGGGCGCCTTTACCGGAGGCCCGAAGCGAGTCATTTTCTGCGTGATTAACCGCCTTGAAGAGGCAAAGATGAAGACGATCGTAGAGGAAATGGATCCTGCCGCCTTCCTCGCCATCGGCAACATCCACGATGTGAAAGGCGGACGCTTTAAGAAGAAAGATATTCATTGAGTGGAACAAGCAGGCCAAAAACCTCCACCCCCGCCGGATCTGGCGGGGGTGGAGGTTTTTCATGAATCATATCCGTACAGGAGGTCTACTTCCCGTTCAATTGCCACCATTTCAGGTACGTGTAAGGATCAACGGGTTGCCATGGATTAATAGTATAAATGCCGAAGTGCAGATGCGGATCGAATTTTCCTTCCGTGCCGACCGGCCCGTAACCGGTATTTCCTACATAGCCGAGCAATTGGCCTTTCCGAACGGTTGCGCCCTTCTTCATGCCGTCCGCGTAGCCGGACAAGTGGGCATAGTAAAATTGCGTATTGTCATCCACTTTGACCGAAATGCGCCAACCGCCATACTCGTTCCAGCCGATGTTTACGATGGTTCCGTCCATGACGCTGTAAACGGGCGTTCCCTTCTTCGCCATAATATCGACGCCTTCATGTGTTCGAGTTTCCGTCCCGTCCGGAGACCATGTCCGGGAATCGGCGTAATTGTTCGTAAACGGTTCATATGTACCTGCCCGCAGCGGGAAAATGCCTTCCAGATATGCCGCAGGCTTTTGCGGAATATGAATGGCGAGTCCCGGCCATATATTGTTCGGATCGGCGATTTGCGGGTTCGCTTGGATGAGCGTGAGTGTGCTGATTCCGTAACGGGCGGCTATTTTCCAAAAAGTATCGCCGTTTTGGATGATATACGTATTCGGATCGTCAGGGAGCTGTAAGACTTGCCCCGGATAAATCGAGGTCGAGGATAGCCCGTTTGTTTTTACGATTTGATCAACAGTCGTCTTGTTTGCCGCAGCGATTTTCCATAAGGAATCTCCCGGCTTGACCGTGTATGCGGATGCATGGGCCGTCAAGGCGATGGACATACTGGCTACGGTGCTCATGAGCAGGAAAGTAATCTTTTTTCTCAAGCGGTGCCAACTCCTTTGATGTATTATGCTTGCACCGTTGATTATAGACGAGGAAACGTTTGAATTCTAACGTTAAATATTGGGAAGAAGCCCACCGCACAGTCACGCGAACTCTTGAATCTCAGACGCTCACCACGCTTTCGACAACCGTCAGCGTAGATTGGGTCGCGTTCAAATTAACCCTAGCGCCGATCGGAATAGCCGCCTTGTAGATCCCGTGTCCGGACGCCAAATTCGTCAGCAGCGGTTTGCCGAGCGGCACAAGCACCTCATTGATCAAATCGTCGTATGTTTTTCCGTAGGCCACCTGGCAGCCCGTGCATTCACCCATGACGATCCCGATGCAATCCCTGAATTTTCCAGCCAACTTCAACCGGTTGATCATGCGGTATACTTTGTTGATCGGCTCGTGCGTATCTTCCAGCAGCAAAATTTTCCCTCTCGTGTCAATTTCAAAGGGCGTTCCGAGCGTATCCGAGAACGAGGTCAGATTGCCGCCCACGATCGGACCCGTGACGTTGCCGCCCACCCTGCCGATGAGCGGAAAGCCCGGCGGGTTCAAGATAGGCCTTGTTGCGACCGGAGTAGAAGTTGCCTGAAAAAATTGATTGAAACTATAAGCGGGTTCGGAAGTAGTGAAATTGATGAGGAGCAAGCTGTGGAAGGTTATCAGATTGGCGAACTGGTACAGGACGTTAAGCAAAACGGTAATATCGCTGTAGCCCGAAACGATTTTCGGATTGCGGGCAATGACAGGATAATCGAGAAACGGCAAAATACCGGCTACGCCCACGCCTCCTCGCGTAGGGAGAATCATGTTGACGTTCGGATTCTCGATCATGCTCATGAAATCGGCTGCGCGTTGTTGATCCGTGCCGGCGAGATATCCGTCTGCGGCATAGACGTATCTTCCTAAGACAACTTGAAAACCAAGGGCTTGCAATGTCATCACTCGGTTGTTGATGATTTCCGGGCTGAGGGGGCTTCCCAATGCGACAATGCCTATGGTGTCCCCCTGCTGCAAAATCGGCGGTTTAATCGCCATAACTTCCCACCCCTCCACTAGGCATTTGTACCAGCATATGTACGTGGAGCCGGAAAGATGCGGGATGAATGCGATATGCCGTCCGGTAACGAAACGGCCCAGCCTGGGCCCAGGCTCATTTTAACGTTGGAGCGTTTTTTTTAATGACCGACATGATCCAATAGAGGAGCGGCAAACATTCCATGACCAGCGCGAAAGTCGGCCAAGCGTGCAGCAGAAATTGATTGTGCTCGATCGAATTGTCCACGATATGCATGGAAAGTCCCAGCATAATCGCGCCGAACGAGAAAGTAAGCGGCCTCGTATCTTTAAGCCTGAATAGCTGGGCCGTGATGAATACCGGAATATAAAGCAGAATACTAATTTTAACAAATAAGCTGGACAACCAAATGGCAACCACAATAGGGTCCAAATTTTCCAGGAAGCCGCCGATCCGGATAAAACGGATCATTTCCAGCACCGGGTAGGTCAATTGCGCCGACACGTGCGGCCCAAACAACAGCAGACATATCAGGAAACTCATCTCGATAAAGTAAATGCTCGCAGCGGACGACCACAATAAGGAACGAAACGTCTTCCCGGAATTGTGAATATAGGGGAAAATGAAAAGAATCAGCATCATTTCTCCAAACCAGGGGATGAACGGATACGTATCGCTAAATAGACGGCCCGGATTCAAATGCGTAAAGAGCGCAATCGTGCGGTTAAAATTCAAGTCTTTGCCATACATAAAAGGGATGAACGAGGCCGTGCTGAAAATGACGAAAAAAAAGCCGGAGGCACAACGAAAAATCGCTTCGATCCCCGCCCTTACGGCGATTGAAACGACAAAAGCGAACAAGCTGGCGACCATCCACGACGGTGTCGTCGGCAAATACACCTGGATAAGGAAATCCGTGATCTCCCGCAGCACCAGGCCGGCAAGATGAATAAAAAAGAAACCAAATCCGATCATCAGAATGATATGAAGCCAGCGGCCCACCAGCTCCTTGCCGTAGTGAACCAGAAACTCGCTCGGTCTGCGCTTGGCAAGCGCAAAGGAAATATAAGTAATAAGCAGCCCTCCGGCAAAGGCAGTCAAGATGACCAACCAGCCCTGATAATCCGCCGTCGGGAAAATCAGACCCATTAAAAATCCCGTAGCCGTCGAAAAATGGAACAGGACGAACATTAAACCTAGCTGAAGCTGGGTGACCCGCTGCATGAACAGCCGCCTCCTTAGTTTCGAACGATGTGTGCTATAGGGCCAAACATCCATTCAATCAGTTGATTAGGACTTGGGAGGCCCTCGACGGTATAAACCGCGAATATATACCCATAAGCAACAAGCAGCCAGCCGCCTACAATCCAGTAGGTTCTTTTTTGCCGTTGGCGGGCTTTTAGAAAATGCCACTCATAGTACGCTATCCCAAGAAAAATGACGGTCATGACAATCATCGCGATCCACCCTGTTGACGCTGCATCTGACGCACGATTGGATTTTTTTCAACTCCCGTTCTTTTCACGCTTACTTGGGTAACCACGCTAAATTCGCAGTTTTTATACGTGCTGCGCCAATGGTCCTGATTCTCGTACCATACTTTAGGATACCGCCATTCGATATATCTGCCGAATGCGAACACATCGATCCCCATTTGCTGCGTTTTTTGAATGGCACTCATAATTCTTCCCTTCAATTGCTGCGACAGCAAATTTTCGATCTTGCTGATTTGCTCCGGATCGTTCAAATCAATATCCGATTCCGATGACATGACGTCGTCTTCCGCTTCAATCCGGATATCAAATCGGATACGGTCTCCCGAGACAACGGGTTTTATTTGGGATTTCGAGTTCAAGATGAGAAAACTAATCGTTTTTCCATCGGTCGGCGACTTCAACGAAATGACGGAGCTTTTCATTTTTCCATCAATCCAGAGCGCCGCTCTCATCTCCTGAACATTGAAGGTTCCGACCATTTTTCCGTTTTTAAAGAGGGCGGCGCCATCCGTGCCTACCCATGTGCTTAACTTCCCCTTCTCGCTTACCATCTTCACTTTGCCAATCGTTAGCAGCGCGGCAGCCGCATCCCCTCCTCTTGCGGCCGCTTCTAACAAGTCTTTGACACTCGTATCCAAAGTGACTTTTCGTTCGGCAAATTCACGCAGCACCTCGGAAGGAAGCCGCTCAAACACAGGGGTTAACTCGGTGATGTCTTTTCCTTTCCCGGGGGCGACCAAGAAGTAGCTTTTCGTGTGAAAGTTCGGTTCACGGGTCACGAATTCCAGGATCGGATCGACGCCGGACTCCGCCATTTTGGTACCGACGATAATGATCCGGCAGTGTCCCCATGATATTTCCCGGGATAGATCCGAGCGGATTTTCCGGATGGCCTCGGGGATGCTGCCGGCTCTCTTGCTCACAATCGCATAAGGATTTCCGTCGCTGGCCCCTCCCGAAGGCATACTGCCCCCGGACGACAACCGGTTCGACAGGGGAAAGCCTAAGGATACTTCATAGCCGCTCTCCTCGGAAACGTCAACATACATACCGCTCACAAAGGCTCTATCGTTGATTTCGACCCTGGACCAGCATCCGGTCATCCAGAGCAAACAGGCGGCTGGCAGGAGCAAACGCGCGGCTTTCATTGTCACATGCAGGAACATCAGTCACCATCATCCTGAGCTAGTATTGGTCTTCCGCGATACGTCATCCGTTCATCGCTTTTCGTTCCGTACAGCAGCGGTCTTTTCTTCATCAGCCACCAGGGAGCCCGAATCAGTACGTCCTTCCAATCGCTAAACACGATAGGCGCAGTAGGTGAAAGATAGGGTGTGCCGAAGGACCGGAGCGATACCAGGTGAATATAAATCAGCAGAATACTGATGATCACACCGTATAAACCGAAGCTCGCGGCAAGGATCATGACCGGGAAGCGCAGGAGACGAAAGGTCAGCCCGAGATCGAAATGCGGTATGATGAAAGAGGCTATGCCCGTAATGGACACGACAATAACCATCGGAGCGGAAACGATGCCTGCCTGAACGGCCGCCTGCCCGATCACCAAAGCTCCGATAATGGAAACGGTTTGTCCGATCGGCTTCGGAATCCGGAGTCCGGCTTCCCTGAGGCCTTCGAACGTAATTTCCATAATGAACGCCTCGACGATAGCGGGAAAAGGAACATTCTCGCGGGCCGCAGCCACCGTGACCAATAAATTCGGAGGCAGCATCTCCGGATGGAACGTCGTTACCGCGATATAAACCGAGGGCAGCAGAAATGAAACCAGCAAAAAGATGAAACGAATCCACCGGATCCACGTGGCGGCAATGAATCGTTGATAGTAATCCTCGGCCGACTGAAGCAGCATGTACAAGGTGACCGGGACAATAATCGGAATCGGCGTTCCGTCCACCAGTATCGCCACTCGCCCTTCCAGCAGGGCTGCGCTTAGCGTGTCCGGCCGTTCCGTATATTGCACCTGAGGAAACGGGGAGAACGGGTTGTCCTCAATAAATTCCTCAATATAGCTGCTGCCCAGCACGCTGTCTATGTCAATTCGGGACAATCGTTCCTTTACTTCATCGACAAGCGTTTGCTTGCATAAACCCTCCACGTAACAGATGACGACAGCGGTTCTCGTATACTTGCCAAACTCGCAATGCTCCGTTTTTAGAGCCGGATGTTTGATTCTTCTGCGGATCATCGTGATGTTGGTCGCTATATCTTCGACAAAAGCCTCTTTAGGTCCGCGGATAACGTTCTCATTTTCCGCCTGTTGAATGGACCTGATCTCAACGGACTTCATCGGAAACAAGACGAGCTGCGGCTCGCTGTCCATCAGACAAACAATCGTACCTTCAAACAAAGCATACAAAGCCTTGTTTAACTCCGTGCTTGTTTCCAGATACGAGACGGGAAGCCGCTTCAGCTCCACAATTTGATGCAGCAGCTCTTGGGCCGATTGCCCCGTCAATTCAAACTGAAGCGGTGACAGGACTTGCTCCTGCAGCAGCTTCTGATCGATCAGTCCCTCGATATAAATCAATGCGAAAGGGATGTTTCCCGGCAATTGAACCTCATGAAACTTAACGTCTGAACATTTGTTTAACTGCTGCCGAAACCAGCCCAGTCTCGCCGCAAAATCATTCCCTACAGGCGGTTCTGAAGAAACCTGTTGCGGCAAAGCGCCGCTAATTTTGCCTTTTCGCTGCTTGGTAAGCCATTTAAGTAAAAACATTAAACACCTCTATAGGTATTTTCTGTATATCATGTCATCAAATATCGTCATTTATGCAAACGAATGCGTAAAGGGCTGTCCCTCCGTAGTGAACTACGCTTGGGACAGCCCTATGAACGGTAACCTGTCGAAACTTCAATTAGCTCCAGTTAAGCTCGGTCATCTTCTTCCTTACATATTCAATCGAGGTCGCGGCATACCAATCGGGGTCGGCTGCCCGCGTATGAAATCCGACTTCCATTGACAAATAGCCCTGATAATCGATTTCTTTAAGCGCACGCAGCACGGCGTCAAAATTGCAGCTCCCTTGTCCGGGCGGCAGACGGTCGGCATCGGAAATATGAATGTGGTGAAGCTTATCCTTTATGCGGTACACATAATCGCTCGGCACTTCATTACGGTAGATCGCATGATACGTATCAAACATCACCTTCACGTTGTCTTCCCCGGATTGCTCCGCCAGCTGCAGCGCGTCGTCGGCCGTTTCGATCAAGTTGCTGTCCGCCGAAGTAGGCTCTACCACCATCGTTATCCCGAGTTCTTTCGCATATTTGGCGCAATCCGTCAAGCCTTCCAGACTATAATTCCAAGCATCCTTCTGCGGCGTTCCGAAAACAGCCCAGCCCGCTACCCAAATCACGGTCGGGCATTCCCATTCGTGGGCAAGGCGGATCACATCCTTGTAATGCCTGACGGTAAACGCCCTCTCCTCCGCCGTAGGCGAGCTCGGGTTCATCCCCGGACCGCCGCCAGGCGCAGGCAGCATGGCAGAAACGTTCAAGCTATGCGATTTCAACAGCGCCTTAACCTCGCTTCTCCGTTCCTTGGATAAATAATCGGGCCAAGCATGCGGACTGGCGCAGCCGATTTCAATGCCGTCATATCCCATACCGGATAATCGCTTCACGACCTCCTCGAGCGGATACGACGGAAGCCAACTCGGAAAAGAACTGTACACCCACGTATTAAACGATATGCCTTTCATTGCCTGCACCTCCAAGAGTAATCGGAATATTACCAAACAAAGACGGCTTTTTCCGTTTTTCTTTCATCAAACATTTGAAATGCCAGCTCCGCTTGTTCCAGCGGGAATTTATGGGTAACTAATTTTTCGACATCAACGTTCTTTCTGACGATGAACTCGCAAATTTCTTCAAATTCCTGGATCGGGAAATACCACGAGCCCATCACCGTAATTTGCTTGCGAATCAACTGCTCGCTTGGCCGGATGGTGGATTCCCGGCATTCGCCTACGAACGCAACCCGTCCATGAGGTCTCACGCAATCCAAGGCTTGATTCTCGGCGATGGTGCTGCCCGAGCAATCGATAGCGGCATCGGCTCCCCGATTCCCGGTCAATTCCCGGATTCTGCTTACGACATCCTCGGTTTTCCCGTTAATCGTAAAGTCGGCCCCCAATTCCTCTTTAGCCAGCTTCAATCGCTCCTCGATCATATCGACGGCGATCACCGTCGCTCCCAGCGCCTTGGCGACCAGAATGCCCGCCCCGCCCATCGGTCCCAATCCGAATACGACCAGCGTGTCTTTGCCTGATATGTGAAGGCGCTTCTGCGCATGATAGAGCGTTCCGACCGCATCGGTAGATACTGCAGCCGCCACGTAACTCATGGAATCAGGAATTTTCATGCAATTTTTCTCAGGCACCACCATGTACTCGGCATCGCCGCCGTGAACATCGAAACCGACGCATTTCCATGAGGTGCAGAACATCATGTACCCGCTCTTGCAATGCACGCACTCTCCGCAGCCCAGCGCAAGGTAAACGGCAACGCGATCCCCTTCGCGAATCGAAGCGACGCCCTCTCCGGTCTGAACGACCAGACCCGCCGGCTCATGTCCCGGAATGATGGTTCTCGTCGCCGCCGCATCTCCCCCTACCACGGGATTGCCGTAATAGATGCTCATATCGCTGCGACAAATGGCGGAGGCTTTCATCTGGATCAAGACTTCATTCGGACCCGGTATCGGCACGGGAAACTCCTGGATTTGAACTTGCTTCTGGCCTGGGAATACGACACCCTTCATCGTGTTCATCCTATAATCCTCCATTCGAAAAAATAATTATTTAACAGAGCCCATCGTCAATCCTTTGATCATGTGATTTCTCACCAGAATGGCGAAGATGAGCACAGGGGTTGTCATAATGGTGGAGGCTGCCGTCAGCTCGCCCCATTTTACGCCGTACATCGTAATGAACTGATTCGCGATAACCGGCGCGGTCACCACATCGTTCCTGGACAGCACCAGGGCAAACATAAATTCATTCCAGCTGAACATCAGACAGATGATCGCGGTTGCCGCTAAGCCCGGAGCGATCAAAGGCAGAATAATCTTGTAAAAGGCCGTCATTCTCGAGCATCCGTCCACCGTCGCGGCTTCTTCCAAATCGATGGGGATATCGTCGAAAAAGCCTTTGAGCATCCAAACGACGAACGATAAATTAAAAGCGGTGTAAGGAATGATCAAAGCGGCATACGTATCGATCAGATCGAGCCAGCTCATCATCATAAAAACCGGAACAAGTGTGGCGGCCGGAGGAAACATCCGGGTCGACAAAATCCAAATCGCGATGTCCTTCCCTCGCTTCAGCCTGAAACGGGATAAAGAGTAAGAGGCGAGCGCGCCGAATGCGACGGAAAGAACCGTGGACACGATGGAAACGAATGCGCTGTTCCACAGCAAACTTGTAAACTCGCTTGAAGACCCTTTATTCGCGAACAGGGCGGTGTAGTTTTCAAAGGTTGGGACAAACACCCAGATGGGCGGCAGCGCCTGTGCATCCCACGACGTTTTGAGCGAAGTGAGCACCATCCATAACACAGGAAAGATGGAAATCACGAGAATGACGTACGTTAACAGATCGAGAAACCGGTTCAGGACCAACCGTTTCGAATTAGAGGGTGATATTCCCATATGTTTCAACCCCAGTACGTAAATGTTCGGTAATCAATCTTGATCCTCAGCTCATTTCGAAGTTTCTCTATAAAGAAAACGGATAAATTGCGACGTAATAACGATAACAAGAATCAGGAATAACCAGGAGATCGCAGAGGCATAACCCGTTTCCCAAAATTTAAATGCCACCCGGTACACGCGCAAGCTCAGCAGCTCCGTGCTTAAACCGGGGCCTCCGTTCGTAAGCGTCCAAACGACATCGAACGATTTAAAAGCATCGATCATCCGAATCAAGAGAACGACTAAAATAACCGGTCTTAGCTGCGGCAAAGTAACATGCCAAAACAATTGCAGCGGCGAGGCGCCGTCCATCCAAGCGGCTTCCACAGGATCATCGGGCAAGGACTGCAAGCCCGCCAATAAGGAAAGCACCATGAAGGGCGTCCATTGCCAGATGTCGACCAAGACGACAACGGGCATCGCCAGCGCATGGTCGCCGAGCCAATTGGGACCGGTGATCCCGAACCAGGCGGATAAATAATAATTGAAGATCCCGAAATCGGTGTTGAACAACCACCTCCACATCAATCCCACCGCGACCGGCGTAGCCATCATAGGCAGCAGCAGCAGCATGCGGATCACAGAGATGCCTTTCATCTTCCGATTCAGAAGTAAAGCGATCAGAATACCAAGAATAAATTCAAAAAAAACGGCACAGCCCACATAAATGACCGTATTTAGAAAAGAAATTTGGACATCCTTATCCGTTAAGGCCCGAACGAAATTGTCCAATCCGACAAAGCTCCAACGTTCCGGCTCCGTCGCTTTGTAATTGGTCAGACTGGTGAGCAAAGAAAAAATAAAGGGAACGATGGTCATCGAGATGAGAACGAGCATCGTCGGCACAAATAATAAATACTTCAACCTGCCCGATTCCTGATTTTTAATCATGGGGTTCACTCCGTTTAATGCAGGCGCTTGAGCATGAGCTTTCAAGCGCCTGCCTTATTTAGCTCAATATCCCGCTTGCTTCATCAGCGTTTCAACTTGCTTGGCGCCTTCATTCAGCGCGGTCTTCGCGTCTTTCTTGCCCGATAAATAATCGTTCACGACGATTTGAACCGCTTCGGACACTTGATCGTAATTCGTAATCCGCGGTCTGCCTACGCCTACGCTTAAGGAGGACCCGAGAACCTGATAATATTCCTTCAATAAGGGATCGGATAACGATTTGGCTGCATCGTAAGCGGATTTACGAGTCACATGCTGATTAAATTTCAAATATCCTTTTTGCACTTCAGGGCTTGTCAAATATTCGGCGAGCTCATAAGACGCTTGTTTGTTTTTGGAGTATTTGCTGATTCCGACGCCCCAAGAGCCAAAGTGCGGGCCTCTTACCACGTTGCCGCCGTTGTCCACGCCCGGGAACACAAAGTAACCGGTTTCGCCGCCCTTGACCTTCGGATCGAGCTTCATATCGTGGTAGTTCATCCCCATGGCAACCTGTCCGGAACCGAACACCGTAGCGACTTCGTCCCATGTGTAGGTGAGCACGCCGGGAGGCGTTACTTTATGCTGATTGATCCAGCTTCCGTAGGTCTCGAGTGCTTTCACGCCTTTTTCGTCATTAAAGACGGGCTTCAGGTTCGCATCAAAGATGCTTCCGCCGAAATCGCTCAGGAACGACTTGAAATCCACAAAATTCGCTTCGTGCTTTTTCCCCATCAACGTCGTCCCGTACAAATCGATTTTTCCGTCGTTATTCGTGTCCCGTGTGAAAAATTTGGCGATGTCCAGGTACTCGTCCAGCGTTTGCGGAACCGCAAGCTCCCGGTTATACTGCTTTTTGAATGCTTCCATGTTTTTCGGATCTTTGAAGAGATCTTTACGATAGCTTACCGTCAGCACGTTCGATTGGATCGGAAGGCTCCAAATATCGAATCCCGATGAGACGATTTGATCCAGATTGATCTCGTTCATCTGAGGCGGATTCAGCTGAGGGGCATCTTTCTTAAACACGGAGGTATCCATGAACGCCTTGGCAATAAAATCGTTCAGCTGCAAGCTTTCCGGCTTTGCCGCTTTAATATAAGTCGTCATCGGCTCCAAATGCTGAATAATTTTAGGAACCCACGGCGTATCGATGGCAATCAGATCGTAATGGTCGCTTTTTTGAGCCAGCTCGGAGAATACTTTTTCCTGCAGATTGTTATACGGGAACGTATTGACCTCGATCTTGATTCCCGTCTGCTGTGCGTATTTTTTGGCCGCATCGATGATGGCTTCAGACCCGGCTTCAACGGTAGCGTACAGCACTTTAAGCGCTTTCGGTTTTTCATTGGCGGATGTGTTCGTTTCCTGAGCCGTTGGGGAATCATTTTTCGAGCATCCTGTGAAAAGAACAAGTGCCGAAAGTGAAACAAGCATCAAATGTTTTACTTTTTTCATGAACCCTTACCCCTTTTTTTTGAATAGTTAGCGACGCCTTTTATTCAATTATAGGGAGATCGATTTATCGAAAACAGGAGAATAATTTAGCGCAAAGGGGCGAACTTTTTAACCTCCTCAGGAATCCGCCTCATCGCCCGCAGCTCCGATGCCGTTGCGCCTGCGATATTCGGACGGCGTACAGCCGAATTCTTTCTTGAACAAGGTCCGGAAATACCGGTAATCGACATATCCGACTTCTTCGGAAATTTCATTGATCTTTTTGTCGGTTTTGAGCAATAGGGATTGGGCATGCTGCAGCCGGCTTCGTACCAGGTACCGGACGAAATTCATACCGGTCTGCTGCTTGAATATACGGCTTAACGTAACCGGATGCACCCCAACGACGTCGGCGATGGACTCCAGACTCAAGTTCGGGTCTCTTGACGTATCTACCATATGCAGCGCTTGGTCAAACCAGCTTAACCCGGATTGATGCTCCAGATGCATCAGCGCGCGAACGCCATCCAAAACAAACTTCCGGATCCTGCTTTTCAGCTCGTCCCACGTTTTGTGTTTGGCTACCCATTGTGACCAATAGTGCAGCTTCTCGTCTTCAATCACGATCATATCGCTCTTGCTGAGACCTTCGTCGAGCAGCGCCATCAGATTAACGCATTCTTTCTTGAGCTGATTTAAATCCAAATCAAGCAATGTATTCAGCCAAGCCTCCAGCGCCGTTTCTAAATTCGGGTAATGGCCTTCCTTGGCAAACGATAATATTTTTTGCCGGAGCCCGGCAGCTTGTTTGCCCGCATCCTTCCGGTCCTTTCTCCGGCTCTCCGGCGACGGCTGCGAAGCACCAAAAAACCTGCGGCTTTCCCAGGCTTCGATGGCGTTTTGCACGACCGGCAAAAAGTCGCGCTTGGCTTGAAACCGGTGCTCTCCCGGAACGGAGGAAGCGCTCACGACGATTCCGCCGTAATCGTGATTGACGGAAAAGGCGATCAGGATACGCTCCGGCGATCGTTCCCAGCGCTTTAACAGCTCCCCGGTATCCCCGAGATGAATGTCCTTGGCCTCCCGTTCGTCAAACCATAGGCTCGTGTTCAAGCAGCGCAAATCATGAATAAAGAGATAAAGGCTGGATAAGTGACCCAGGTATAGGTCAAACTCCTTCAGAAACGCCGCTTCCATCTCCTGCTTCACCTTGGTCACGACTTCGCGGAGCTGGTCGCGGTCCGCCGGCTTCAGCAAATAATCCGTAGCCCCCAGCTGAAGCGCCCTCCGGGCATAGTCAAAATCGTCATATCCCGATAAAATAACTACTCGAATGTGCGCTTTCTCTTGTTTCAACGCACGCAAAATGTCCAAACCGTCCATCTCCGGCATCCGAATATCCAAAAAGACGAGATCCGGTTGTACGACAAGAATTTGTTCCAACGCTTGCCGCCCGAACTCTACGTCAAAGATTTGAGCAGCCGGGTAAACCGTTTTCAACTTATGTATGATGCTTAATCGCACTTCCTTCTCATCATCGGCCACGCAGATCTTCATACCGGCTCATCTCCTTGCAAGGAATCACAACATTCACGCAGAATAATAGTATAACGAATCGTTTCAAAGGGGAAGATGACCATGCCGCCGTTTTTCCAGTCCCTTAAACATAAGGTGGACCATCTATCGCTGAAATACAAACTTTTTTTACTGTTAGTGGCGTTATCCGTTATCCCGATTATTCTGGTCAGCTACAGCTCCCAATACTTCATGTTTCGTTCCAGCACCAAATATTCGGCGTCTATCTCTTCCCAGTACGTGGAGTTTGTGTCCAAGGATATTACGAACTATTTGCAGGATCTGAACCAATCGTTCGATACGCTGTTTACGAATTTCCAATTTCAAAAATTTTTGACGACGCCGGATGACGATCTGGCTGCTCAAGCCAACCTCATCATCGACTTTCGGCCGATTCTGAAAAACTCCCTGCAATTTCGCAATGAAATTGTCGGCGTTCTATATCTCGATCAGCTTGGCAAAGTCTACTTCGATTCTTATCAAAAAGCTCTGAACTACAGGTACTCCTTCCGGGACGACCCGATCTACGGCACGGTTTTCAGCACGACCAAGCCGGAGCTTACCCTGCCTCATGCCATGGATTATATTCTTCTCGGCACGCACGAGAACGTCTTTTCTTTTGTCAGACCGATCATCAACCTGAATACGGGGGATATTCGATCCTGGTTCATCGTGGAGCTCAGGGAAGACAAAATCAAAAGCATGCTGACCGATGCCAGCCCCGAACAGGAAGGACAGCTTCTGTTGTATCACGCCGGGAGCAGTACGCCCGTTTCCAACACCCCCATTGATGCAGCCTTGCTTCAAGACTTCCGTAAGGCGCTGGAGAAGGACGCGCGGACAAGCAAAGAATTTCTGTTCACCTCGGACGGTGTGACGTATGAAGCGACCTATGCGAACATTCCCTACGGGGATTGGAAGCTGGTATGGATGGCTCCGTTAAGCGGGATCACCAAAGGCGTCCAGCAATCGTTTGTTCTGACGTTAATCATTGCTTTCGTCAGTCTCGCGATTGCGATCGTGATCGCGTTTCCTGTCATGAATATGGTGCTTTGGCCTTTATACAAGCTCAAGCAAGGGATGCAGAGTTTGGGACGGGGTACGTATGTCCCGATCAAGATGCAGACCGTTAACGACGAGATCGGTTTTTTGGTGCGAAGCTATAACCGCATGCTGGATGAATTGCAGCAGATGGAGCAGGAGGTGTTTCAGTCCAAATTAAAGGAAAAGGAACGGGAACTCCTGCAGCTTCAAGCCCAAATTAACCCTCACTTTCTATTCAATACACTCGAAACGATCGAATCCTACGCAGTCCGAAATCATGGCGACGCGGTCGGCGAGATGGTTCAATCCGTTTCCAAGATGATGAGGTTTTCCGTACGAAACGATGGCGGCTGGGCTCCCTTGAAAGAAGAGATGGCCTATATCCGAAATTTTATGAGAATTCATTACTATCGCAACGGGCTGGACGTCAATGCACATTTCGAGCTGGACCCGGAAGCCTTGGAAATCCCCATTATGAAGCTAAGCATACAGCCCTTTGTCGAAAACGCTATCAAATACGGGTGGAGCCCTTCCATGAACGCGGAAGAGTTCTTATTGACCGTGGAGGCGAAGGTGGAGAAGGAACATCTGCGTATTTCGATCCGCAACACGGGCGCGGGCATACCTGCGGATATCATGTCCAAGCTATCGGAGCTTATGGCCTCCAAAGGGGAACGGATCGATCCTTATTTCCAAAGGCATACGGGCATTTATAATGTTTATCGCCGTTTCCTGCTGGCTTACGGGGACTCGATCCCCTTTCATATCGAATCCACCCCGGGGCTGGGAACACTGGTTGAGATTGCGGTTCCATGCAACACGCCTCGAACCGGAAAATAGAAGTCTTTGTGACAGAACGGCCAAATCATTGAAGCCCGCTTCATATGGATCATATAATAGGGAGAGGTTGCCCGGCGAGGCAATCCTGATAAATTTCGCATAAATGGGTGATACTAACATTGTGGAAACCTGACCGTAGGAGCAAAAAACCTCTCTACCAGCAAATTGCCGATGATATGGAACGAAGAATCCTATACGGCGAATACCCGCCGGGGAGCTTTCTTCCGTCAGAGCGAAAGCTTGCGGAGCAAATAGAAGTAAACAGAAGCACTGTCGTACAGGCGTACGAAGAGCTGCGTGCCAAAGGGATTGTCGAGAGCAGTTCGGGAAGCGGCACCAGGGTGAGCAAGCGGCTGTTGGGGGTAACGCCGAGTTTAACCCCGAATTGGAGAGCGTACGCCCGGGGCGGGACGTTCGCGCCCAACCTGCCTATGATTCGTCGGATCCGGGAAGTTTTGCGGGAGCGGGGATCGATCATCGACTTTGCAAGCGGAGAGCTGTCGCCCGATTTATATCCCAATCAGGCCATCCAGCAGCTGTTAAGAGAAGCTCCGTTCGAGGCGCCTTTAGGTTACGACGACCCTCAAGGCTTTCTCCCGTTGCGGGAAACGCTGGTCTCTTTTCTTGACAAACAATTGAATATTCGTACCACAGAGTCTTCGATTCTGATTACTTCCGGATCGCAGCAGTCCCTTTATTTGATTACACAGTGTTTATTAGCCCCCGGTGACGCTGTCGCGATCGAGGATCCTTCTTACAGCTATTCCCTTCCGATGTTTCAATCCGCGGGACTCCGGCTGTTCCGTTTACCTGTGCATGAGAACGGGATTGATCCTGAGGAAATCGAAAGTCTGTTCCGGCAGCATCGTATCCGCATGATCTTTCTGAATCCGAATTATCAGAACCCGACCGGCAGCATTCTGGCCGCCTCCAAACGTCCGCGATTATTGAAGCTCGCCGCAGAGCTCGGCATTCCTATCGTGGAGGACGACCCGTTCAGCTTGACATCATTCGATAACCGTCCGCCGGCTAATTTGAAATCCATCGATGCGCATGGTTCCGTGCTGTATGTCGGATCTCTTTCCAAAATTGCCGCATCCGGACTTCGAGTCGGTTGGCTGATCGCGCCGCAAACCGTCGTCAAGCGTCTGGCCGATGCAAGACAGCAGATGGACTTCGGACTTAGCGTCGTTCCGCAATGGCTGGCCAATGAGTTTCTAAGATCGGGTCTATTCGACCGTCACATCCGGTTCTTGCGGGATGCGTTATCCCGGAAGCAGCTGCACCTGATGACGGCCCTGAACCGAATGCTAGCCGGCAAGTTTAGCTGTATCCCGGCTCAAGGCGGTTTGAATTCATGGCTGAAACTCAATCAGCCTGTCGATGATTCCAAGCTTCTGGAAGAGTCCTTGAAAAGAGGCGTCGTGTTCATGCCGGGAACGGTATTCGGTTCTGAACCGGGATACGTTCGATTCAGCTTTGCAAGGCCTGCCGATCATGAATTGGAGTCCGGCATTCAGAAATTCGCCCAAGCATTGCATGCGCTGAACGATTAAGGGGAAACCGGCTGGATTGGATGGGTTAAAAGACGACAAAATGGATGGTTACTTGCCGACAAAATGTTGATATATTGTCTACTTGAAGAAGATCATCAGATGAGGTGACCCTAATGCCGCTGATTGCTTACTATATTATTTTTGCTACGATCATGTTGGTTGCTGTAATCTCAACCATTCTCGTCGGCATTTCCAAAAAAAACAAAGAGGGCAACCCCCAATACGATACCAAAACGAAAGGCAACTGGTCCCGACTATCCTGGATCTACATTTTTTTTATCGTCTTAGGTTACGTTGCCTTGATTCTGTATATCGTTAACACAAATTCGTAATAAGGCGCTGCACCTCAGGTACCGCCGTACTCCGCTTCCCAGGCGCGGTCAGCTTCTAACTGCCCCCGGTATACCCAGCCGGATAAGAATACGCTGATTTCGTAAAGCAGCAGCAGCGGAATCGCGACCAGAATGTCGGAAATAAAGTCCGGGGGCGTGACCACGGTTGCCGTGACAATGAGCACAAAGTAGGCGAGTTTGCGGATTTTCCTTATACTTGATGCAGAAGCACCGGAAGGGTCATGATGAAGGCGATCATTTTAAGCTTTTACAATATTGCGGGGAAGCACAACGTTTTTGGGATTCCCGTCCACAAACGCCTGTATATTGTCAACGGCCAAATCCAAAAGACGGCTGCGCGCTTCCTTGGTAGCCCAGGCAATATGAGGCGTGATGATACAATTTTTGGCCTGCAGCAGCGGATTCGGATCCTCAGCGTATAGCCATCCAACACACATATGTTCACGGATTTCCGCTCCATTATCCTATTTCATTTCTATTTGCGGATAAGCTTGCTTACCGCAGCGAAATCTTGGTCTCCGTCCGTTAAAGCCGCCATTTCGTAGAGCTGGTAAGCCAGGGTGGAAATCGGCAATGAGATTCCTTCGCCTTCCTTGATCGCAATACCGACGTCTTTTTTCATTAGATTTAACCGAAATCCCGGATCAAACTGGCCGTCCGCCACGGCTTTCAGTTTGTTGGCAAAAATCCAGGAGCCGCCGGAGCTCTTTCCGACAACCTCGTTCAGCATATTCAAATCCACTTCCAAACTTTCGGCAATTGCAAGCGCTTCCGAAGAAGCAAGCATATGAACAGCTGCCAGCAGTTGATTGATGGCTTTAACCGCTTTTCCCGCACCGTAAGAGCCGACGAGGAAAAAGTTTTTGCCCATCGCTTCCATGACCGGCTTCGCTTCCTCGACATCTTCTTGCTTACCGCCGATCATGAGGGTAAGCGTCCCTTGCTCGGCGCCGGTCGTCCCTCCGCTGACCGGAGCGTCCAGAACGCGAATTCCTTTGTCCATATAGGCTTTTGCAACTTTTTTCATCATTTGGGGAGAGCCGGATGTCATTTCCAGCAGCAAAGCTCCGGGCTTCGCCGATTCAAGAACCGATTCCTCCAGCAAAACGGATTCCATTTCTTTATCTGAAGGCAGTATACTGATGATCATATCGCAAGCTTGAACGGCATCCGCCGCATGCTCATGCACCGTCGCGCCCATACCGGCAAGCTCCTCCACCGGCAGCGGGTTTCTATGCTTGATAATATGCAGCCCGTGTTCAGCCTTAATCAGACGTTTGGCCATCGGCAGCCCCATAGCGCCTAACCCGATAAAAGCGATTTCCATTCGTATCTCCTCCTACAGAACGGTGTGATCGAGTTCCCAACCCAATTGCTCATACAGTTTTCGGCGTTCGAAAATCGTGCTGCACCGTGCCTTAATGATGCATCATGTTCCCATCCATCCCGTCGCGAGCATCTGCCACCCGCAAATCCTTACACAATTCCAAGATCTTCTCTCTGTCGTCCATGTGTAAACATCCCTTCAATTTTAGTGGTTGTAGATTCAGGATATGTAAATGACCATGGGGCCGAGTTACCTGACATTGTCCGCAGCTTCTTGTTTATCGTTTTAGTAAATCGTTTTCCTCACTTTATTCTATATGCTCCGGCGGCATGTGTCAACCAAAAGTCCGTTCATTTCTATCCGGGCTGCGGTCTCCGACTCGCCTCTTGTTAAGCGCTTACATTTTACTCGAAAACATTCGCCCGGACACTAGTTCTCCGCTAAGCCTTAATATTTTGACCCTTTCCGGGGAAGCTCCTTTTTGCGGCCCAAACACGCAGGAAACACCGTTCGGGCCAATTAAAGGATTAATGCGAGCCGCAGGAATGTCTTACAATCAATTCAGGCTCCAATACAACGGTTTTTGGCTTTTTTTGGTTTTGGAAGTTATTTTCTTAATCATATTTTTCGCTGCGATAGCTCCCATTTCATAAGCCGGCTGTTTGATCGTCGTAAGCGGAGGGTTGAGGTGCTTCGCCCAGACCGTTTCATCGTAGCCAATGAGCGCAACATCGTCGGGCACCTTGATATTCAGCTCCTTGAACCCTTCCAATATTTCCAGAGTCATCATGCTGCTTGTGGAAAAAACAGCATCCGCGGCCGATGAGGATTTATAATACTCGATGACCGCTTCCTTCACCCGGCCGACTTCATTCTTCACTTCAATCACTCGATCATGCACGGCGATCCCATGCGCGGACAAGGCTTCCTTAAAGCCTGTAACCCGATCCTGCCATGTACTGACGCCATGCGGCTGATAGACGAAAGTGACGATGTTTCTTTTGCCCAATTGAACAAAATGATCTACAGCCATTCTTGCTCCGTTAATGTTGTTGACGACAACGCTATCTACGACGTCAATACCTTCGATTCTGCGGTTTATAAAAGTAAGAGGATATTTGTTGTTGGCCATTTCCTCAAATAAAGCCTTGTTATTGGCTGTCGGGTTGACGA
This sequence comes from Paenibacillus sp. EPM92, assembly GCF_016586185.1. Taxonomy (NCBI): domain Bacteria; kingdom Bacillati; phylum Bacillota; class Bacilli; order Caryophanales; family Paenibacillaceae; genus Paenibacillus; species Paenibacillus sp. EPM92. The sequence goes on along the minus strand of NZ_BCPS01000064.1, from coordinate 59,736 downwards.
TAATCCCGTCAACCTGCCGCATCCGAAAGCCTTCGATCAATTCCGCTTCTCTATATGAATCTTCATTTGAATTGCATATCATGAGACTGTATCCGGACAAACGACAGGTATCCTCTACCCCTTCCAATACCTTGGACCAGAAAGGGTTGTTCAAATTCGACAATACAATGCCAATGATGTTCGTCCTCATTTGCTTCAATCCCCGGGCCATCGGATTCGGATGATAGTTCAGCTCACGAATGATTTTTTGAACTCTTTCTTTAGTTTCTTCCGTAGTCTGGGAGTAATTGCCGTTCAGTATCCGGGATACAGTCGTTTTGGAAACACCGGCCTGCTTGGCCACATCATCAATAGTGATTCTCAACGTGCACTCCTCATTTCGAGCCAATAGTAAAGAAAACGATTTAGTGTATCGTTTCCTAAACCTAATATATCAGAATTCCGAATAACCAGTCAATTAATCAGTGAATTATATTATATTTGCTATATTATATATATTTTACTTCTTGTTTCTTTCTATTACTCCATAATTCTGGTCAATTTGATGCGCGAAATCATGAAATTCTACCCGCTTCAGCGACGGCAACGGGCAACATCCACCGCAATGACGGCAATCCTTTTACAATTTCCTGTACAAAAGGATGCACACCGACCATATTCATCCCGTTGGACAATACTGTAGTTAACAGGACCCTGTCTTTCCTATCATGATTTCCTTTAGTTAATTATGATAAAGAAGTGCGGGAAGAGAGAAAAATCAGAGCGCTGATGGAAAAAGATACTATCAAATTATTCCCTCAATGTGGAATGAAAGTGTTTACACCCCCGTCGTTCGTATGTCATAATAGAAGGTAAAGAGCATACATTTCAGGCGGTAAAATACTTCAAGGTGGTGTTTTCGTTGGCACAGCAAGTACCCCTGTCTTCCGTTTACAATGCGATTCGTATCTTGCGTGAATTTACTCTAGAAGATGAGGAACTTGGCATAACGGAATTAAGTCAACGGTTAGGACTTGCCAAAAGTACAATTTTCCGTTTGGTTAACACACTGTATGGGAATAACCTTGTGGAGAAAAATATGCACACCCACAAATATCATTTGGGGATCGGTGCATTTGAGCTTGGCTTCGCCGCTTATCATCGCAACGAATTGCGGCTCATCGCGTATCCGCTGTTAAACAAGCTGATGTCGACCGTTCGCGAGGCGGTTCACCTGGCTGTTTACGATCATGGGGAAATCGTGTTCTTGAGTAAAATGGTTCCCGACTATCACCAGGGAACGGTATCGAAAATAGGCAAGCGCATACCCAGCTACTGCAGCGCCTCGGGCAAGGTGCTTCTAGCCAACCAATCCGAGCAGGAGATCGACCGGGTCATTCAACAAGGCCTGTACCGGCACACGCCCAAGACGATTACGGACGGCCAGACGCTCACCGAGCATCTGCGCGACGTACTCAAAAACGGATACGCGATCGGCCTCTCGGAATATAACGAAAGCGTATGCTCCATAGCGGTTCCGGTGTACAACGATACCGGGCAAGTGATCGCAGCCATCAGCCTGGCCATGATCAAATCGTATTTGTATCCGGCGCAAATCCAAAATTATGTCAAAGAATTGAAAACGTACAGCCGGCTTATCACGGAGCGGCTAAGTTAAGTTAACGGGATGGTTCCGCCGTCCCGTTTTTTTATTGTTCCCTATCTCGGACGGGGCAGGAACGTCGATATCTGAATTGAGCCCTTATCGCTCCAGAGTGCCCGAACTACGGGATGTTCATTTCCGCATAACAGAACAGCCGGATTGTTTCCCTCTGCCTGATGACGATAAGATAAGAGTACTACTCTTTAGATACCGAGGTGAAGGCCGTGTCTTCTTCCGCTCCCGTTGTTATCCGGCATCACCGGTCATGAACGGCAAATTCCAGTTTTATCTGATGCTGGCGACGTTTTTCTTGTCGAACTTAGCAGTTAGCGGCACAAGGCCGATTGTGTCCATTCATGCCCACAGTCTGGGAGCTTCCACATTTTTTATCGGGCTGCTCGTTTCCGCCTTCGCCGCATTCCCGCTGATTCTGGCTATCCGCATCGGCAAGTGGACCGATCGCTTCGGCACGAAAGCATTGACGCTATGGGGAGGGACAGGCGTCCTTGCGGCGTTGGCGGTACCTTTGTGGCAGCCTACCCTCGCCGGATTGCTATTTTCGCAAATTTGCATGGGGCTCTCGAACAACTGTATCGTCACAGCGACGCAAAAGCGCGTCTCCATCGTTGGCGGCAACCGGGATAAGGCCGTTACCGGCATGACCACGACTGCGGCGGCGGCTGACTTTGTCTCCCCCTTGACGGGAGGCTTTCTGTATGAGCACGGAGGCATTCGGATCACCTTCCTCGTCCTGCTGGTCATTCAAATCATGATGCTGGCCTTGGTCCGCATGATGGATTCCGAGCCTCGGAGGGACGCGGCATCCACCCGTACGGAAGAAAAGAAAAACACGTTGATTCTCCTGAAGGATCCCCATATCCGCAAGGGCGTGCTGGTCAGCGGAATTGTCGTCTACTCCAAAGACATCTTCACCGCATACTTCCCCGTGCTTGCCGCCGGTTACGGCTTCTCTCCCAGTCAGACAGGCACCGTGCTCGCCTGCGTAGCCGCCGCTTCCGTTGCGGTACGTCTACTGCAATTCAAGCTGGTGGAATGGGTGGACAGGGATAAACTGATGGCGGCGGCGCTGCTCGCCGGTGCAGCGGCCTTCACAGCGACTTCGATGCTTGAGCATCCGTGGCTGCTTAGCGCGACTGCGGTCTTGCTCGGCGCCGGCCTGGGGCTCGTTCAGCCCTTGAGCTGGGTATATTTGATCCAATATACCCCCAAGGGCAGGGAAGGCGAAGTGCTCGGACTGCGAAGCATGCTGAACCGCTCGTGGCAATTGTCCGGCCCGTTGATGCTCGGTGTCGTCGGCCATACGTTCGGCCTGCTGCCGGTGTTTTGGGTGTGCGGACTGACGCTTCTATGCGGGTCCTGGTATTCTCATCCGGTGTCGCTGCTTCCGCTCCGCAGGGCGCCCGGGACCCCGGAACAGGCCGAACCAAACAAAGAGGCATGAGCCCATGCCTCAGGGCGGTTGTTCCTTCGCGTTATGACGATGGTAAATGGATAAAGCCCGCCGCTCCGGACTTGGAGCAGCGGGCTTTATTCGTTTACATCAGTTTGTTATGGCGGGCCGAACGCAGGAGTAACGCCGCCGCCCTTCAAGAAGTTCAGCTTCGGAACGTTACCTGGCTTTACCGGGCGATACCGTGACGAGGAGCGGATTCGGCTCCCCTTCCCCGCCCGCCGTTCTCAGCGCCATGTCTGTCTCCTCTAAAGGATAGTCATGGGAATTCATGATGCTGAGCGGAAATTTCCCCGAAGCGATAAAATCGACGGCCATTTTCACCGATTGGTAGCTGTGGCCTCTCACGCCTATAAGCTTCAGCGTCTTGGTGACGATCATGTCGATGTCGAATTCGGGAACCTTCCTATACTTGTAAGCTCCGAACAAGACCGTACTGCCCCGGCCGGCTATAGCTATGGACGAAGTGATCGGCTCCGTGCCTCCGGATGTGACGTCGATGACGACATCGGCCATTTTACCGCCTGTAATTTCGCGGACGCGGGTTTCCAAATCCTCGGTTTGAATATTAACGATATGATCCGCGCCCAAACGCTTGGATAACTCAAGCCGCTTCATGCTCGTTGTTCGTCCAGTGACGATGACACAATCGGCCCCCGCAGCCTTCGCCGCAAGCGTACAGGCAAGCCCCTGTTGGCCCGGCCCTTGAATGACGACCGTTTTCCCCGGGCCTACGCCGCCTTGCAGCGACATCCACTCGAATCCGTTGGCCAACGGCAGCGTCAACGCCGCCTCCTCCGGAGGAACGTGCGCAGGCATCGGGTGCAGCACCGAGTTCGGGTGCAGGTACATATATTCGCTGAAGCCGCCCCATAGAGAGGGACTCAAGTCTGCCGGGGTGGCGCCGTAACGAATACCCCCCGCCCTCGGGTCCGTCGTTTTGCAGGAACGGTACATGCCTGTGCGGCAAAAGGTACATTGCCCGCATGGAATGTATTCCTCCAGCGCGACCCGGTCCCCTGCCTTCACGCCCCAACGCGCAGCTGCCGTTTCGCCGATCTGTTCAATAAACCCGACGATGTGATGGCCCAGAATACGGGGGGATTGCAATTTTTTGTAGTAGGACACGTCGCTGCCGCATACGCCTACGGTTTCAATGCGGAGCAAGCCGGAATCGTCGGCAAGCGGAGGCAGGCTGAATTCCTGCAGCTCCGTCGTTTGTACGCCCGTAGCGACTGCCGCTAATGATGTTCGTTTCATGAGATCAACCTCATTTCTGCATCTTCATGAGGATCCGGCTGCGGCTCGAAGCCATGCCGATCAAGCCGGCAGCCATCACGCATTCCTTCTTCTAAATGGTATACTGCTCCAGGGCGGATTTCACGAATAGCTCTTCGACCGAAAGCTTGTTCTTGATAAGCCCCTGCTCATAGGAATAGCTGACGAGCGCTTCCAAAGTGGCGCGATTGTTCTGTAATCCGTAAGGCCAGAAATCCTCGCCCATCAGCTTCTTCGTTTGCTCGATTTCCGATACGAGCCAAGGCAGCGTCACCTTCAAGGCTGCGGTTTGATTGAAGCCCTCGTACACTTTATTTTTCGCCTCGACAAAAGCCTGATACAGGTTTTGCGCGACCCACGGATGCCGCTCCAATATTTCGTCGCGAATCGCTATGACGTGCATGATCGGGAAAATGCCTGTTTTCTGGAAATAGGCCTTCTCCACGGAGACGTAGTCTTCAAACAGTCTGTTCACACGCGGCGATCCGTTCAAGAAACAAGACGGGGCGCGGGGTGCAATGAACGCGTCCAGTTCGCCGTTCTCCAGCATCTGGTTCAGCGTCTGCTCCGGACCGATCGGCTGAAGTCTAACGTCGGCCGGCAGCTCCAGCTTGATCTTCTCGACGCGGCCCGGTGTCTCCTGACCGCCGAAGAACCATTCCACCTCGGACGGATGTACGCCGTATTCATGCTGCAGAAATCCCCGGATCCATACACAAGCGGTCAATTGATATTCGGGAATACCGATCCGCATGCCCTTTAAATCCTCCGGGCGGCGAATCCCCGAATCCACGTTCACATAAATGCCCGAATGCCGGAAAAACCGCGACGGGAACACCGGAATCGCTGTAAAATTCGGAAAGCCCCGGTCCCTTGCGATTAAATAGGACGACGCCGACAGCTCGGATACATCGAATTCCTGGTGGCGCATCATACGGAAAAAGGTTTCTTCCACCGGCATTTTGAGAAAGTTCAGTTCAATGCCGTTGGGACGGACGGAACCGTCGATTAACGCCTGGACGCGGTCGTAATCCCAGCAGGCGAAGCTTAAGTTCAGTTTATTCATGTGGAAATCCTCCTTATTGATTTGCGTATAGGTCAGTGTCTTGTAAACGCTCTCGAATCTAGGCGGAGATCGACTCGTTGCCGTCTAGCGATCGTTCCTGCCTGGGCATAAACACAATGAGCAGATTCGCGATGACGATCGTGCCCGCCACGAAATAGAAAGCGGCGAACAAACCGTACTTGTCGGAAATCATGCCGCCAAGCAAAGGGGAGATCGATTGGCCGACCGACTGCATGCCGAACAGGATGCCTACGCTGGTGCCGGCCATATGCTTGGGTGACGATTCCATCAGCCAAGCCTGGATCACGGGACGGACCGCGTACATAAAGAAACCGAGAACCGCGATTAAACCGATGAACAGCGGGGATTTCCCCATAGCCGTCATCAGGATCAGAATGACTGCCGTCATCGCCATGCTGGCCGTCAGTACTTTTTTGCGTCCCCACTTGTCGGACAAATGGCCCGAAATCGGAGCGGCGATAAAGCCTCCCATCTGCAGCAGAAACAAGCCTGCGCCGACCCACAACGGCGGGTAATTCAATTCATGCGCCAAATATAGCGGGAGAAACGTCAGCAGCGCGTTTTGCGTCATCGAGCGAAAGGCCGAGCTGGTTGAAATGAGCGCCAGGCTGCGGTTTCGAAACAATCCCTTCAGCCCGCTCACATATTCCTTAAGCGTCTGCCCTTCCTTCTCTTCTCCGGCCGCTTCCTGATTCTTTCTGGAGCCCGACTGCAAATTCCGCAGCAGGATGACAATGAGCAGCGCCATCGTAATGCCGGGAACGATATTGATGACCACGATCTGCCTCCACGTAAACACGGCCAGCAGAGCGCCTATCGCAAGCGGCGCGAGCGCGTCGCCCACATTGGCCGCCATGCCGTGAACCGAAAGCACGAAGCCCCTCCGTTCCGGGTACCGCTGCGCGAGCGTAGGGATCGCGGTCGGGTGCCAAAGGTTGTTGCCGATGCCGACCAGCGTAACGCAAAGAAGCAGCATCCAATACGTGGTCGTAAAATTCATAAACAAGTAGGGAATGCCGACCCAGAAGAGCGACAATGCCATCAGAAGACCTTTCTTGCCGATCGTATCGACCAGCATGCCTCCCGGCACGTTGGCGATCGTGCTTGCCAAATATTGAAACGTAATGATCATGCCGGTTTCGGTATAGCTGAGCCCCAGTTCTTTCCCAATGATGGGGAGCAGTAAATAAAAGGTGGCCGGATACCAATGGGTTAATCCGTGGCCGATTGTGATCAGCCACATCTCTTTCATGGATCTCGGCGACGATGAGTCAACCGCTTCACGCAAGGCCAACCCCTCCCTAATGTCACCAAACTTGAATAATGTCGGAAGCTCCCACCGCATTCCAGAGATTCATCACGCGGAACCCGTCCCGTTCGGCCTGAGGCCACATCGTATCCACCTCGCGCAAGCCAATGACGACTTTCACGCCTTGTTCCCTCAGATGCTTCGCATAATCAGCCCCGTCTTCGCTGTAGCCGAGCACGGCCACCGTTTTGCCCCGTAGTTCTTTTTGAATCGCCATCATGGCTTCTCCTCTCTTCCGATAACTGAAGTTTGTATCAGGATTGTTCTATGCCTTAACATTACCGCATGAGCTGCATATTTAGATACGGGATGTTCCCGTAGACGGAACAAATGAACGATTTACATCCGCAACCTGGCCTGATAATAATCCCAAACTTTGCGGTACAGGCCGGGCCTCGCCAAATTGCGGACACAGTCCTCGATTTCCTGCTCATTTAACACATAAGGCATGCCCAAAGCTTGAGCCCTGTACTGTCGTTTGGCGTTCTCCTCCAAATAAATGCACAGCGCGAACGTTTCCTCAAGCGTTGAACCGGCGATGACGCTGCCATGGGACTTCAGCAGAACGGCCCGGCTTTCCCCAAGCTCGTGGGCCAAACGACTTCCCAGCTCCGGCGTATTCACGGAATCGATGCAATCAAATACCGGTATTGAACCTAACAGCGCCGCCTGAGGGAACACGGGTCTGATCGGGACCCCGGTCATGCTGAAATAGGTCGACCAATTCGGATGAGCATGAATAACCGCCTGCACGTCGGGTCTTCGTTTATAAATTTCCAGATGAATGTGCATTTCCATCGGAGGAGCATCATGCCCATCCAGCTGTCTGCCGCCGCTATCGATCGTGACGATGTCCCGGGCCGTCAGAGCGTTCCGCGCACACGGGCCCGAATTGATAAGGATGTGATCGGTGCCGGGAATGCGTACGCTGCCATGTCCGTTGTAATCGATAATCTCGGCTCGTTCAAGCATTCGGATACCTAGCGCCAAATTTTGCTTTAACGTTTCAGAATCGGGTGCTACCATAGTCTCTCCTCCAGTATGCGAAATGAAAGGCGCCGAACCTCAAGCGCGCTGAGATTCGGCGTGAAACGGACGAGTTACGGTTTAAAACTTGGCTGTCATGTCCTCAAGCAGCCCTTCCTTCCAATCCACGCCTTTAGGCAAAAACTTGTCGCAGCCTCTGACCATGTTGTACGTGCTTGGATCTACGCCACGCGGTACTTTGCCCGCCTCGATGTCTTTCATCGCCTCGAGCAGCAGCTGGCGCGCCACGATGATCGCGGTGTCGGCGGTGCCCAGCTTTTCCCTGGTGCGGTCGCAGAACGGCAGCTCCATCGTTTCCTGCAGGGCGTAGTCCTGAGTGTTGATTCCGGCGATGCCGGTGAACGTTTTGGTTCTTTGCACCTCGCGGTCAATGAGGAAATCGTTGGAAGGATTGCGTACCAATTTGTAGCCCGGCAGCATATCTGCTTTGCCGCGCCCGAAATCCGTTTCATGCTTCTCCACAAATTCGGGAGTAAACGGAATGTTAACGTCCGACGAATAAATAAAGTTGTACACCCATACGTTGGAGTCGTCGATCGGCACCCAAATATGTCCCGCGATGGACGGGAATTTCTCCATTTGGCCGTCGGTCCAGCGCACCATGGCCCCCCTCATCTGCTGTGCGGGCATAATGAACTGGTAAGCCCTTACATAGTTTCCGTCCTCTTTCAAATCGCGGATGCCGGCATATTTAAAGCCGTAGTCGGTTTTGACCACTTCAAGCTTCGGCGCGGTAGCTCTGGACCGGAGCGCGTTCTTATCGGCAATGTTATTGTTGTGGGCGAACGAGGAGTGGGACGTATCGATGCCTCCCTCAAGCGCCTGAAGCCAGTTACAAGCTTCGAATGTTTTCGAGACGTTGCGGAAATTTTCCGGCGCCCGCATCCATTCGTAATCCGGGTAGCCCGGCTGCAACTCCTTCGGTCCCATGTAGGTCCAAACAATGCCGGCCTTCTCATAGGTAGGATAAGACTTCAATTTGACGCTATGTTTAAAATCACTAGTCGGCGGCTCGTTCGGCGTATCCGTGCATTGACCGTTCGTATCGAACTTCCAGCCGTGGTATACGCAGCGAAGCCCGCATTCCTCATTGCGTCCCCAGAACAGATGCGCCCGGCGGTGAGGACAGTAGGCATCGAGCAGCCCGATCGTACCGTTCGTATCGCGGAATGCGACCAAATCCTCGCCCAACAACCGGACGCGAACCGGCGGACAATCCGGGCCCGGCAGCTCTTCGCTTAAGACGGCAGGAATCCAATAACGCCGGAACAGCTCGTTCATCGGCGTCCCCGGACTCACCCGGCACAGCTTCTCGTTATCTTCTCTTTTTAACATGTCCATCTCTCCCTTGAGTTCATAGATGAGGTTACCCGTTAACTTAAGTATAAATGCTGGCTTTTCCGCCTAAAATCTTGAGTTCTTCTATGATGAACAAGCGCCAAAAAAGTTTGCGTTTTCACATGCCGCTCCCACTAAAAAAAGGCGTCCGTTCAGCACGGACGCCCTTCGCCATTATTTGGCATAAAACCGTTCATCCACTACTTTATCGAGGCTCACATCTTTGGAAAGCGCCCCGGTTGCCTTGACGGTATCGATCGCCCATTTCATGCCTTCGATATTCATCTTGCCCTTGTCCGCGAGGCCCGGCAGCACGAAATCGAGCGATTTCTCCGCTTCGGCCTTGCTCATGCCCAGCTCCGCCATGGCGATCGCCAGCACCTCTTCGCGGTTGGCGCTATCCTTGATATACTTGACGGCCTCGGCCTGACCCGCCATGAAAGCGTAGACGACTTCCGGTTTGTCTTTAATCAGGTCTCCGTTTGCTGCCAGCATGTTGTGATTATAGGTGGTCAGTTCATCCCGCATTAAGGACAATCGGACAAAGCCTAATTCATCGGCCTTCAAATCGGTCGGCTGGCTCAGAATGGTTACAGACGCTTGCCCGGTTTGCAGCGCTTGCAAACGGCCCGCATTTTCACCGGAGTTAATGAGGCGTACGTCCTTATTCGGCTCGAGCCCGTTTTTCTTCAGCCAATACTGGAGTTGAATGTCGGTTCCGTTACCCGGCACGTTGCTGGCCGCCGACTTCCCTTTCAAATCCTCAGGCTTTTTGATGTCTTTAGCCACAAAAATCGAATACATCGACTTGTCGTCCAGCGTGCCGATCAGCTTGACGTTCGCGCCTTCCGCCACTCCGGTAATGATCGACTCCGGCAGCGAAGAGATGATCGGATATTCCCCGGTTTGAAGCCCCCTTAGCGCGAGTACGCCGCCCTTCACATATTCGAGGTTGATCTCCAAATTGTTTTTCTTATAGAATTCTTTCTTCTGAGCCACGTAAATCGGGAGGTAGCTCATGTTCTTCGAAGGCAGCGCCATCTTGATCGTGGTCAGCTGATCCGGCTTCATCTTCACAGCCGCAGGAGCGCCTTGGCCACCGGCATTCCCTTCAGCCGCCGGCACATTGGCCGCCTTACCCCCGCATCCGACAACGGCCAGTAACAGTGAAGTACAGGCAATAAGCTTCAGCGAGTGCTTCGCTGCCCCTTTTAATGAACTTTTCAAATCATTTGGTGTCAGGCTCTTCATTTCTTTCGTTCCCCCTATAATATATTAATGGTTTCGCCATGGGGCGATCCATCGTTCTACATATTTCAACAGCTGCGTCAATAAAACGGACAAGACCATCAATACGCCGACATACCCTAAATATTCGGAAGTCCGGAACAGCTCGGAGGCATGCCGGATGGCGTAGCCGATGCCTTTGTTGGCGGCAAGCATTTCCGCCACAACGACCGCGATCAAGGCGCGACCGATAGCCAGACGAATACCGGTGACGATATAAGATAAGGTCGAAGGAAATATGACCTCGCGAAACATTTGGTACGAGTTGGCCCCATAGGAGCGTGCGGCCTTGATCAGCGACGGATCCGTCGTTTTCACCCCGGCCATCGTATTGATCAGGATCGGGAAGATCGCCATCGTAAACACCATCATAATTTTCGAAAGCGTCTCCAATCCGAACCATAAAACAAACAGCGGCGTCAGCGCCACAACGGGCGTCGTGTAAAGCGCGGTGATGATCGGATCGAATGCATACTCGATTTTACGCCAGTAGCCGAGGATCAACCCGATGGGAATACCGATGAGCGCCATCCCAAATCCGATGCCAACCTCGACGGCGCTGATTGCCAAATGCCCGAACACCGAGCCGTTAGCGATGAACGCCCATGTTTGCTCCAAAATTTTGCTCGGCCAGCTGAACATGAAGGGATCGATGCCTCCCAGCTGCCCGACGATCTCCCAGATCACGAAGATGATGCCAATCGTGACGACCGGATAGGTGACGGACGGGGGCAGCTTTGCCTTTTTCCGAGGGGCAGAGGTCAGGGATGGTTGAATGGTTGCTGTTTTTGCCATGTTATGCTTCTCCTTTCTGGTACTGACGGGTAACTTCGCCTTTGAGATGATTCCATATGATCGATTTATATTCCTGGTACTCCGGCAGAAGCTTCGTTTCGAGCGTCCTTGGGTACGGAATGTCGATGGTCAGGTCATCGATGATCCGACCCGGCCGCACCGACATCAGAAACACGCGGTTGGATAAGAATACGGCCTCGTCAATCGAGTGGGTGATGAAAATAACCGTTTTCTTCTCATGCTGCAGCATCTTGAGCACTTCTTCCTGCATGATCTCCCGGGTTTGCTCGTCGATGGCGGAGAACGGCTCATCCATCAGCAAAATTTTCGGTTCCACCGCGAACGCCCTGGCGATGCCCACCCTCTGCTTCATGCCCCCGGACAGCTGGTGCGGATATTTATGCTCGAAGCCGTCGAGTCCGACCATGCGAATATAGTGCATCACGTGATCTTTCACGTCTTTATTGTTTTTTCCGGCTAAACGCAAGCCGAAGGCCACATTCTGAAATACCGTATGCCAGGGCATCAGCGCGAAATCCTGAAACACCATCGCCTTCTCTCCGCCCGGACTTTCAATCGGCCGACCGTTAATGGATACGCTTCCGGAAACAGGACGAATCAAGCCGTCCAACGTATGCAGCAGGGTCGATTTTCCGCACCCGCTCGGGCCGATGATCGAAATGAATTCCCCTTCCCGGATTGTACCCGACACATCTTTCAGCGCATGAACCTGATTCGGCTGTCCTTGATTATAAATCACATTTATTTCGTTAAAACTCATCAACGGCACTGTGGTGGCGGTCGTCATTGTCATGGATCATTCCCCTTCGTCGATATGGTTAGCCATTTCTTTGAAAACATGAAAGCGTCATCATTAGTATAAACCATGGAGGCGACTTTATTATGCTTTCATCATTAAAAATACTATTTTTGTGCCGGGTAACAAAACTGGCCGTTCTTCTATGCGGCACATGCAAAAAAAATATAATTTGGATCTCGGAACGATTACAAATTGCGAGACACCTAAAGCCGCCGGTCGCCCATATAATACAGGGAATCCAAAATGCATATCAGAACCATTTGCAGGGCGAACAAGGTTTAAAGGAGCGATAAACAAATGAAAAGCATGACGCTCGAGACTGCGAAACATGTGATAAAAGCTGCGGAACAGAAAGCAAAAGAGCTTCGAATTTCGCAAGTGATCGCGATCGTCGATGAAGGCGGCAATTTCACCGCTTGTCACCGGATGGACGATGCCTGGCTGGCCAGTATCGACATCGCGCAAAATAAGGCATGGACCGCCGTTGCGCTGCGAATGCCTACTTCACATCTGGCCCATTTGGCAGCCCCTCATGCGGAACTGTACGGGATCAATACGACTAATCATGGCCGGGTGGTTGTGTTCGGAGGTGGAATTCCGCTTGTAAGAGAAGGAAGGATCGTCGGCGCCGTCGGTGTCAGCGGCAGTACGGTCGCTAATGATGTGGAGGTTGCCAAAGCGGCTGTTCATGCCTTTGAGTCGTATGCATCGCACATGCCTCAGGCACGCAGACTTGACTGGGCCTGGATTCCGTAAGAGTCAGGCTGGAGAGAAGCCATAAAGACGAATGACATTCCGCCTATTGCGTACAAATAGGTAAAAGCCGCTTGAAAATTCAAGTCGGCTTTACCTTTACCCCGTCTGTCTGCGTGAGCAAAACCGTTCGGGATCAGCGATTCGATTCAGATTGAATGAAACGGGATATTTCACGATGATAGCGCATCAAGCACCAGACATACATACCTACGGACCAAGCCTGCAGAAAGCAACCGTTAAGCGGCTCCGGCCTGTTCGCGCGATACAGCTCGGCAGCCATGCCCATTTCATCCAGAATCCGCGATGCGATCATCCGCAGGAAGGCGACGCCTTGCTCCGGGCGTCCCGCGTTAAATTCGGCCAAGGCTACCCAGCCGGTCGTCAAATTCCAGACAGCGCCTTCCTGATAGCTGGACGGATCGTACCCGTTTCCTTCATCAGCCGCACTTCTTGTCCGGACGCCGAACGGCGTCGTCACCTCCGCCGCTTCGAGCTTCTCCAATGACGCCTTCACCCGATCGGGATCGGCTAACGTGGAGAACATCAAGTTGACGGCATAATTGGGGCGCAGCGTAGGGTCGGGCGTGCCGTCTTCCAACAGCCGGTCGTAGTAATACGCTCCGTCTTCGTACCAGAACGCATCCTCGTACTGCTGCTCCACCTGATCCGCCAGGGTGCGCCACTTGAGGGCAAACTCCGTCTCCCCGATCAAATGGGCGACGTCCGAAGCGGAACGGAGCGCATGCCAATACAAACCTTGCACATCGTTGCCGCTCTTTCTCCGGTCGATATGGTCCATCCATTGCGTATCCGGAATCGTGAACGCTTGCGAGGTGGATACGTCGCCGACGATGCCGTGCTCCAGAAATCCGTCCCCGTCACGGTCGCAGCGCAGAGCCCAGTTCACCGATTCAAGCAAGCTTGGAAAATAAGCGCGCGCAAATTCCGTATCCTTCGCGGCTTGAACATATTCGCGGAATAATATCGCCTGCAGCAGGACGCCTTCCGCCGAGCCTCCCCAGGAGGTTTGATGCATGAAGCCCGGTCCGCTGATCACGGTAGGCATATCCCCTGCCATCGCGCCGGGGCGATCCTCTTTCAGCTGCAGGGAGATGAAGTTTAATAAAACCTCTTTAACAAACTCGACATCCCCGATAGCCAAATAAGCGAACGCCGTCCACGCCGAATCCCTGCTCCAGTAGTTCGGGAAACGGGGAAAGCCCGCACAAATGCCGATCCCGATTTCCGGATGATTGAATTTCAACAGCTTCAGGGCAAGCTTGGCAAAATCAAAGGCCCTGTCCAGCTCATCGTCTCCCGTATAAGCCGCGGCGGTTTCCTGCAGGTAGTCCCGATAAGACCCGGCCGTCTGAACGAACAGCTCTCCGGCCTGAGTTAAGCATCGCGTTGCGGTTTCTACGGCTGCCGCTTCATGCTCCGGGTCGCCGGTCAGCACAACCGTTACCGTCAGCGACGAATGGGGCGCGATTTCGCATGGAATCCGGAGCTGAACGCGAGGGTCCGCGCCTTGATATTCGCTGCCGAACGATGCTGTGCAGCCGGCATCGCAGGCAATAACGGCAACATACGGCAGCTGCGGGTTTTCCATGATTAATTTTCCTTCGGTTTGACGAAACTTAAACTGTTTCGCCTTCACGCCGAGCAGTCCGTACGGCACCAGCATCGCTTCCACATCGGCGATGAGCTCGAACGTCTCGGTCCCGTCCCCGTGGTTCGTTAAAGTGAACCGGGTAAGCACCGCCGCGTCCGCGGGCGACATGAACACCTTGCGGTCCACAGTCAACCGGTCGAATCGGCTGAACGCCTCGAGTCTGCCGGGCAGATGGTTCGCGCGCTCCGTGAAGCGGACCAACGGATAAGCTTCCTGCCCCTCCCCTTTACGCAGCTGCCACTTCAAATGACGGATGTACCTCGCCGGAGGACTGTACAAGCCGCCGTTATCCGTGACGAGTCCCCACCAGTTCCAATCGGCCGACAGATCGCCTGCCCAGTTCAAGACCGTAAACGAAGTATCGTTGGATAACGCGAGCGGACGGTCAAACGGACCCGTTTTGGTCAGACAAGGCTCTTGGATATCCGCGACTTGATCCTTAATCGTAAACCGGGAATAAATTTTCCCGAACGCGTACTGCTCGGTCACGATAACGAGCGTATGCTCGCCCGGCGTCAGACCGCCGGGATACAGCACCGACCACTCCGTAGCCGCCCCGACCTCGAACGTGAACGGCTCCGCTTCGGATATCGTTCCCGCATTGCGGCCGTGCTGATCTTGCATAATCCAGACTTTGTCCGGACTCATTTCGTTCCCGTCCAGCAGCAGCTTGAAGTCGATAGCCATGCCGCCAAGGGCGAGCGGAGGATTGTCCAGATTAAATCTGAATCCGATACACACCCCGCCCGAATAATCGTTGCGCAAGCTCCCTTTGACATACGTCATTTCGTAAAAGATGTCTCCGAGCTGCTTGGCTTGAATTTTACGCATTGGAATTCTCCCTTCATTAGCCTTTCACGGCTCCGGCCATCAGGCCTTTGACAAATTGCTTCTGTACGCTGAGGAATAAAATCAGCACCGGAATCAGCGAAAGTACGTTCGCGGCCAAAATCCGCGACCATGGAATCGCGATGCTCTCCTGCGCCAATAGGGCGAGCCGCAGCGGAATCGTGAATTTGTCTTCGGATTGAAGCAGCACGAGAGGCATTGTAAAGGAATTCCAGTTATGCACAAACTCGACAATGATCAAAGTAATGATCGCCGGTTTAATAAGAGGAAGCACGATCTGATAAAACAGGCGGAACTCCCCGCTGCCGTCGATTCTCGCGGCTTCCAGCATTTCCGTAGGCACATCGTCAATGTACTGCTTCGTGAAAAAGATCCCGAACACCGTTACGCTGAAAGGCACGATCAAGCTGATCAGACTGTCGTATATCCCCATCTTCGTAATGATGAAATAGAGCGGCAGCAGCAGCACCGTCGGTGGAACGGTCATGGTGGCGATCAAGGCGATGAACAGCACATTTTTGCCGAAAAATTGCTTCTTGGCAAAAGCGTAGCCGGCCATACTGGTAAATATCACGATGAGTGCGGTCGTGGAAATGGTCACGATCATCGAGTTCATGAACGTCGTGCCGAATTTCAGCGCTTCCCAGATTTCAGGGTAATTGCTCCATTCGAGATGTTCCGGCCAAAATGTCGGAGGAAACCGCGTAATTTCCGAGTCGCTTTTCAAACTGGACACGAACAACCAGTAAAGCGGCAGAAAAAAGATCAGGCCTAAAGCCCAAAGCACGATCGAAGACAGCCAATTTTTTTTCATCGTTTCCCCCTCCTATCCTAACCGTTTGTCGACTATTTTTTTCTGAACGATCGTGATGATGAGCACCAGGAAGAACAAAATATAGGACATCGCTGCGGAAGATCCGATCCTGTAATATTTGAACGCCTCATTATAAATGAGGAACGGTACAGTCGTCGTCGAATCGGCAGGTCCTCCGCCGGTCATGATGTAGATTTCCTGAAACACATTGAGCGAATCGATCAGCAACAGGATGAACACGACTAACGAGATGCGGCCGAGA
This sequence comes from Paenibacillus sp. EPM92, assembly GCF_016586185.1. Taxonomy (NCBI): domain Bacteria; kingdom Bacillati; phylum Bacillota; class Bacilli; order Caryophanales; family Paenibacillaceae; genus Paenibacillus; species Paenibacillus sp. EPM92. The sequence continues at coordinate 43,309 of NZ_BCPS01000064.1, read as the reverse complement.
AGAGGCCATGTGATTAAACGCAGCCGTTGAAAAGGCGTGACCCCGTCAACATCGGCCGCTTCATACAAATCTTTCGGAATATTTTGCAGACCGGCCAAATAAATCAGCATGAAATAGCCGATTTTTTTCCAGCAGGTCATGATGGCAATGACCGGCATGGCCCAAACCGTGCTGGCCAGCCAATTCGGACCCGAGATGCCGAACAAGTTCAACAGCGCATTGATTAAACCGCGGTCCCCGTTAAAGAGAAACATGAAAATCAAGCTGGCGCTGACTACCGATAAAATATAAGGAATAAAGAAAACGGTGCGGACCAGATTGACCCCTTTTAATTTCTGGTTAAGAAGAAGTGCCAGGCACGCCGAGGCGAACATCGTAACCGGAATGAAAATAATGCTGAAATAAACGGTATTTACAAGCGCTTTAATAAACAGCTCATTCTGCAAAACCCTTGCATACTGATCGAATCCGACAAAGGCGCCGGGAATTTCGAAAAGCCCTGAATTTTTCAGCGTAATGGGCTTAATATCCTTAAAGCTGGCGATAAAGGACCAGATGATCGGATAGATCAAAAAAAGTCCGAGAATGATGACCGAAGGCAAAATAAACACATAGCTGGTCCAGTCTCCGATCCTGCTGCGGATTCTTTTTTTCATGTTTTGCCTCCTTAGGCAAGCAGAGCACCTAGCTGGTTAGGTGCTCTGTCCTGACTTGATTACTGGATGGACTTACTTCGCTTTTAAAATGGCGTTGCCTTTTTCTTCGAGCGTTTTCAAGCCTTGTTCGGCCGTGATGGCGCCGGAAACAACCTGGTTCAGTACGCTTTGATAGACTTCCGCCTCCACTTGAGACCACTGTGGAACCGGCGTCGATATGCTCGGGTATTCCAGGCCTTTGATAAAGACGAGGAATTCCGGATGCTCTTTAAAATAAGGCAAGTCGTAAAGGTCTTTGCGAATCGGCACGCGGAACGGGTAGAAGTTGCCGTCGTCGGCTTTTTCCCCCTTCATTACCAGCTCCTGTCCTTCTTTAGAGCCCAGGAACTTGATCAGCTTCACGGAAGCGGACAGCTTGTCGCCTTTCACGCCCGTCGGCACGGAAAGCATGTAAGGTCCGATATCGGCTGCTTTGCCTGCAGGTCCGGCCGGCACTTCGGCCGTTCCGACTTCAAATTTGTTAGCCGCCTTCCAAGCATCGGGAACCCCCCATGGTCCTTGGAATTGCATAGCCACCACCTGGTTGCGGAAATCGGCCATAACAGCCCCGCCGTCTTTATTCACTGTATCCGGAGGCGATACTTCTTTGACGAGCTTCGTATAAAATTCCAATGCCTTCTTGCCCTCAGGAGAGTTCAAGCCGACCTGATAATTGCCCTTGCCGTCATCTTTGACAATGTTCGCTCCGGCTTGATTCATGAACATATTGACCATCCAGGTAATATCGTAAACTTGCTTCCCGACGAGTCCTATGCCATATTGATCCGGTTTGCCGTCACCGTTCGTATCGACGGTCAATTTCTTGGCGGCGTCATAAAGCTCATCCCACGTTTTCGGCGGATTTTTAATACCGGCTTTGTCGAACAACGTCTTATTATAAATTAACTGAACGGAATGTCCGAGCCATGGAAAGCCGTAAAGCTTGCCGTCCCAAGTCCCCAAATCCCAAAGCTGCTGATAGTAGTTGTCCTTCTCCGCATTCAAATCCTTCGACAGATCGAGGTACGCTCCTTGCGGCGCAAGACCTCGAACGTCGCGGTAAGCGATCTGCATGACTTCCGGAGCATCTCCGCTCAAAATTTGAGTCAACAGCTTTTGACCGTTTTGGGCGCTGCCGAGCAGTTCAACTTTAACATCCTGGTTTTTCTTCTCGAACTCGTCCAGGATGACGCGAATCGCTTTGCCGCGCGGCGAATCGCTTGCCCATGCGATCTGCATGCGGATTTGGGTCGTTTTACCCGGCTCCGCTTGCGCTTGCTCTCCTGCGGTATTAGCCGATTCCGGTTTGGCGGACCCGCAAGCGGTCAGTGAAATAGCGAGCGTGCCAGCGACTACAACTTTTGGCCATTTGTTCATATGAGGTAACTCTCCCCTTTTTAGGTACTTTTATATAAAAATCCAATCATCAGCACCTTTGCCAACGTTGGCATTTTTATCTAAAAAAATTTAGGTCGACTGTCTTTCGCAAATCATCGGTGAGATCAGCACACGCGTGCCGTTTTTTTCAGCCCCGTCAAGCTGCTTGACCAGGAGCTGCATGACCGTCTGAGCCATGGATGTAATCGACTGGTCGATGGTCGTGATCGGAGGATGATAAAATTCCCCCATCTCGGTCTTATCGATGCCGAGTACGGCAACCTGCTCCGGAATGCGCAGTCCTTGCTCGTAAACCGCGCGGTATACGCCGATAGCCCTTTCATCGCCGGAGATAAAAATGGCGTCCGGATGCTGCGGCAAGGCCAGCGCCTCCTTCGTCCGCAGATAAGCCGATTCAATGCTCGACACATCGTACAGAATGTTCCACTCGATCGCCTGTTCTTGATGTGCGGAGAAATAGCGGCTGATTCCTTGCGCCCGTTCCTGATTCACGATGTAATCCGCATGGCCCAGCAAGAACAGGATGTTCCTGCGGCCCTTCGAGGCCAAATATTGGGCGGCCAGGTAACCGGCGGACACATTGTCCAAATCCACATAGGAGGTGTCGAAATGATCCATGTCTTTTCCCAGAATAACGAATGGGATTTGTCGTTCCCGCAAATACTCCACCCGTTTATCTTTTTCTTTGGTGTCGAACATGACCGCACCGTCAGCCATGCCGTGCTTCAATAGATAAAATCCGTCGTTCTCGTTCTCCTCATAGCTCTCGGCCGATGAAGAGGAAATAATCAGACGGTAATCCATCCGGTGCGCTTCCTTCATCATCTTCTGCAGAATTTCATTATGAAAAGCGCCCCAAAACCGTCCGCTATGCTGATCTACGAAAGCAATCAAGGTGTTTGTCTTCTTCTCCCTCAGGCTTTTGGCCAGCATGTTGGCTTTAAAGCCGGTTTCTGCGACCACCTTGAGGATTTTCTCTCTCGTTTCCGCCTTCACATGGGGATCTTCGTTAATGACGCGGGAAACGGTTCGAATAGACACGCCTGCCAGCTTTGCCACATCTTTGATTGTTTGCGTTTTCATTTAGGGTCCCTTACTCGAATCTAGTTTATGCCATCGTTGGCATTTATAATTGTAACCGTTCTCGCTCGGGGTGTCAATATCTAGCTTTTTGAAACCGGCGTTTTAAAAAGTCCGGCCAAAATTTGCTTCAGCGCATCGTAGGAATAACGCTCTTCCCCTAATCGAAAGTTATGTTCCATGCGGGCACTGCGGAATTCGCCATCCTGTAAATAACGGAGCACTTCCCGGCCGGCCGCCTCCATCACTTTGCTTTCCACATGGACCAATCCTTCTTCGTCTACCGTATGCTCGCTGCCCAAGGAAACGATGTGAAACCCGCATGGCTTAATGTCTGTTCCATATACCGGATATTCGTATACGGCCATCGGCTTCTTCGCATACAGGCCTTCGAGGAACTGGTTGCCCCAGCCTTCCAAAACACTCGGGTACGTGATAAAGTCCGCATGCACGTAAGCGTCCCACAACGAGTAAAGCTTCTTGCCGTTTCTGGTAACGCGGGTCGCTTCGATCCATTCGTTAATATACAGCAGCTTCACCTTCTGCCTCTCGGCTCTTCGGTTCAAGCCTTCCACGTACGCTGCCGAGGCTTCCTGAAGACCTGCGAGCACAAGCACGATTTCCCCGTCATCCCCGAGCATTCTCCCGTCATAAAGCGGGCTTTCTTTCAACAGCTTCATATTGTCCGGCTTACCGACCTCTGCCGCCAAATCAATCGCAAGCTCAATCGCTTTCCGTTCGGCGATCCGGGTTGCCTGCAGGAAAAGGATGTCGTTCTCTTTCACGCCGATCACCTTGCGAAAATCGCCGTTGTAATCGTCGAGCGTCCAGGCAGGAGCGGTAAAGTCGAATACGTTAGGCACGACGGTCGACGGTTGTCCGGTGCGCTTCAGCAGCTCCTCTTGAGCGATTTTATTAATCACGACTTGCTTGACATTCGGAAGCTTCGGCGGAAAATATTGCTCCAGCCAGTCTGAGATGCAGGCATCGGTCGGATTGCTGTACCTTGTCCGCTCCCAATGGAAATCATGATTGTGCGCGATGCAGGCGATGTTCCTCTTGCGCGCGACTTCCGCGAAAGCAATCCCTGCAGGCAGCCCCCAGCCTAACGACCAAATATTGTTGGGCACCAGCATATCCAGCTTGTATTCGTCAATCGCACGGCACAGCGCTTCCTCGATCCGGGCCGCAAACGCCAGTACATCCTCCCGGAATGCCTCGGCATCGGGATAATCCGAGAGCCGGTCGTAGGCGTTGGCGACGAATTTGTTGTTGACCGGGTGCTGATAGTGCAGCTCTTCGAGCACAATCCCTTCTTCTTCTCCCAAACTTCCGGCTAACAGATACACCCGATGACCCAATTCCTTGAGAACCTTCTTCCATTTTTCCATTTCCAAGGAAACGCCGTCGGTCTCCCCGACACGAAAGTGACATAATGCAATATTCATGCTGTGGGTTCCTCCTAAAACATAAAGTTTTCATGATGCAAGCTGGCGGCTTGCATTTTTGCCAACGTTGGCAAAAATAATGATAACCTGATTCTAAACGAATTTATCCGAAAAAACAATTCATTATTTCATACAAAAGCCCGAAATGCCTGCTCTGAGGCATTTCGGGCTTGTTAGCCGAATCCGGCCATTGGGTAACGGCCGAAAGCAGGGCGATCAGGAAGCGGCCGATGTAGCGTTCCCTTCGCCATCTTCTTTTTTCTTGCCGAGCAGTTTGCCGGCAACCACAACGACAATAGCCAGCACGATAGGAATGATGTAATGTCCAGCATGGAAATACGTTTCGAACCAGTGTCCCACCGCTTTATCCGTCAGCATCATTTCCCCTGCCGTATAACCGAGCAGGCCGGCTCCAAACCAGACAATAATCGGGAAACGGGTCATCAGCGTCATGAGAAGCTGACTGCCCCAAATAATCAACGGGATACTGATGGTAAGCCCCAGCGCGATCAGGAGCACGTTGCCTCCCGCCGCTCCCGCGACAGCAAGCACATTATCCAGGCTCATAACCAGATCGGCGATCATAATCGTCTTAATCGCTTCGGCTATGGTATTTCCCGATTTCAGATGCTCTTCTTCTCCTTCGCCTTTCACCAGCTTGACCGCAATGTAGAGCAGCAAAAGTCCCCCAAGCACTTGCACATAAGGAATGGCAAGCAGCCACACCGCCACAAACGTCAGGATGATCCGCAAACCGATCGCACCGAAGCTTCCCCAGAAGATCGCACGTTTCTGTTGGTGCGCAGGCAACGCACGGCAGGCAAGCGCAATCACTACCGCATTATCACCGCTCAATACGATGTTGATGAGGATCAATTTTAATAAGCCTACCAATAAATCGCCTTCCATACTTCGACTCTCCTTTAGTAGTTACTCATTTATGTCTATTACATTATAGTGCAGACCTGTCTGTTGTAAAAGAAAAAAAATAGAAAGCTGAACAAGTCCAACCGCTCCAAAAATAAGAACCCCTCACCCCGGGCTATCGGTTTGGGGTGAAGGGTTTATTCAGCGCCGTTACTTCGTTACAACGGCCTTGATGTTGATTTTGCGCCAATCCTGCTTCTCCAGGATGAACGAGAACACGATTCCGCCGGCCAATCCCCAGAACGGCGCTCCGATCCTGAATAACGTGATATCCGATAACGTAATCATGAAGGCAAACAGAGCGCCCAGCTTATGACCGGCCGAGAAACTCATTTGCAGGGAATTCACGAGCACTCCGATCATGGCCAATCCCCCGAGCAGCTTAATCAAGGAGGCGGGGATCGAATCCGTCAAGAGCACAGCCATCGGCGCCAATAAACCGAATAAGACCCACAATGCCCCCATCACGATCGACCCCAGGTAACGGTGTTCCTTGGGTCCGTTCTTCTCATCGGTCAGAATCGCCGTCATCGGACCGGCAATACAGGCTGAATGTGCGCCCATCAACGCATTCGCCAAAGAACCGATTCCGCTCCATCGGGTCATCGCATTCACCGGCGGCTCGTACCCGTCTCCTCTGAGAACCCCGATGCCTTGCGCGTTCTGGACGGCGATAACGGTCATCGCCAGCGGAATGACAAGCTCGCCGACGGTGCTCCAATCGAACGCGGGACTATACACATGCGGCTTCGCTATCCGGAATACGATCTCTCCTGCGGGACTCCCCCCGAAAAAAATGAGCCAGACGGCGGAAACGGCGATGGCCCCCAGAATGGGAGGAATCCGTTTGGCCCACCGGGTGAAATAGGACAAAACCAGAAACGTAAGCAGCGTCAAGCCGTTCAGCAACGGAGCGTCTTTCAGCGAGGTCACGACATTGGACCCGAAGGGGAGTAAGACACCCGAAACCATCCCCATCATGATCGGCAGCGGAATCGATTTCATCAGCTTCTCCACCAGGCCGACCATGCCAAGCAGGAGAATCAGCAGCCCCGTCAGCACATAAGCCCCGATGACGACGTTGAAGGGATGGTTGGAAAGCGACGTACCTACAAGGACAGCGCCCGGGATGGAGAAAGCTACCGCAATAGGCTGCTTGTACAAGACGGACAGCATGATCGTCAGCGCCCCGCCGGTCGCATAGACGGCGAACACCCAGGAGGAAGTCGCTTCCGGCTGGAGCTGTCCCTGTGCGGCCGATTGCAGAATGATCAGAAACGGCCCGGTGACGCCAAACAACCAAGCGATAAAGCCGCTCGTACAATGATTCATGGAAAACGGGTTCAAGCTTGTAAATCGGAACCGGCCTTTCATGCGCTATGAGCGCCTCCGAGATACGCTTGCAGGATCATGTCGTTATGCAGCAAGGCATTCGCCCGGTCGGCCAGCTTGATGCCTCCGTTTTCAATGACGTACCCGCGGTCGGCAATGCGCAGCGCCTGGCGGGCATTTTGTTCCACGAGCAGGATGGTCATGCCGCTGGCTTTCAACGTCTGAATCAACCCGAAAATTTCTTTAATCACGAGGGGAGCGAGACCCAGGGAAGGCTCATCGAGCATCAGCAACTTGGGTTGCGCCATCAATCCGCGCGCGATCGCAAGCATCTGCTGCTGTCCTCCGGAAAGCGTCCCTGCCGGATGCTGCCTGCGGTCTCTCAGCAGAGGAAAAATGTCATAGACATGTGCCAATAAATGCGGCGTATCGTGCTTGCTTGCATACATGCCGCCGGTGAGCAGATTGTCTTCGATCGTCATCCTTTTCAGAATCGCCCGGCCTTCCGGAACATGGACCAGCCCCGACTTTACGATCACATGCGTCTGTTCTTGATGGATGGGCGCGCCGTTGAAACGGATTTCCCCGTTCGTAGGCCGGATGATTCCGGAAATCGTCTTGAGCAGCGTGCTCTTCCCCGCTCCGTTCGACCCGATGAGAGCGACAACCTCTCCTTCGTATACGTCCAGATTTACGTCCCGAAGCGCTTGAATTTGCCCATATGCGGCAGAAGCTGCCTTCACTTCAAGAATCGCGGTCATACGGCCTCCTCCTCCTCGCTTCCCAAATAAGCTTCAAGCACAGCCGGATGATGCCTGATGTCCTGCGGCGTTCCCTCCGCGATTTTTTGGCCGAAATTAATGACGGTGACGATGTCGGAAATCTTCATCACCACGGACATGTCATGCTCGATAAGCAGAACCGTCACTCCATGATCGCGTATCGTCAAGATGAACTCGTTCAATTGCGCGCTCTCTTCCGGATTAAGCCCGGCCGCCGGCTCATCCAGCAAAATTAACTTGGCCCCGGAGCAAACCGCCCTGCCGATTTCCAAACGTTTCTGCTCCCCGTACGAGAGCTGGCTCGCCGGCAAATCTCGCTTACGCTCAAAGCACAGCAAGTCAAGCACTCTTTCCAATTCGCCCTCAAGGCTCTGACGCTTGTTCCCATGCAGGTAAGGAATCAGGCTGGACAGGCCGAAGGAGATTTGTGTGCCTTGACCCATCCGCAAGTTTTCCTCTACCGTCATATGCGAGAACAGCCGGATGTTTTGAAAGTTCCGGCTGATCCCGAGCTTGGCGATCCGATGCGGCTTTAACGGATTCAACAACGTTTGTTCGAAGCGAATGTCGCCGGAATCCGGTTTGTATAAGCCGGTGATCAGGTTGAACAGCGTCGTCTTCCCCGCACCGTTCGGGCCGATAATGCTGTGAATCCGCCCGGCCTTCACGTGCAGATTCAGGCCGGATATGACATCCATTCCACCGAAGCGTTTAGACAAATTTTGAATGTTCAGCATGGACGGGTAAATCCCTCCTTTAGCGAAGTGAGGATATGGATGAAGGCGACTGCCGCTGTTTGCGCGCGAACCGGCTGCGGATCGTTTTCACCGTCTTCTCCGAAATGAGACCCTGAGGCCGTACCGCCATCATGACGACGATGATGATCCCGTACACAACCAGCCTCCATTCCTCGAGCCCCCGGAAAATTTCAGGAATCAGCGTGAGAAGGAACGCGCCCGTCACCGCTCCCCAAGGGGTCTGGTACCCGCCGATCAGCACGTAGAACAAGATGAGCAGCGACGTATGAAAACCGAAGCTTTGCGGATCGATGAAAAACATGTAGTGGGCGTAATAGGCGCCGGCGATACCGGCAATGCCCGCACTGATCGTAAACGCGCATATTTTGAAAAACGTGACGTTCAATCCCATCGATTGGGCAGCGACTTCATCCTGCTCCACGGCCTTGAACGCCCAGCCTAACCGCGTGCGGTTCATATATAAGACGGCGGCAAGCACGACGACCGTGCCGACGGCCACATTCGCAAGTGTCGTTCCCGACATCCCGCTCAGCCCGGAGGCGCCTCCGATATAGTCCACATTGCGCAGCACGACCTCGATCATTTCATTAAATCCGAGCGTTCCCACGGCCAGGTAAATGCCTTTAATCCGCAGCGCCGGAAAGCCGATCGCAAACCCGACGAGTGCCGCAGCCGCAGCCCCTGCCAGAAACGATAGAACAAGCGGAATGGAGAAATGGACCGTCAGGATGGAAGAGACATAGGCGCCTAGTGCCATAAATGCTCCATGCCCCAAGGAAAGCTGCCCGGTCGCCATCGTCACGTACAAGCTTAACGCGAGGATAATGTTGATTCCTGCAAATATAAAAATCGATTGCTCCATCGGCTACACCCTTTCCGTCTGCACGCTTGAACCCATTAATCCGGTTGGGCGGAACAATAAGATAAGAATGAGCATCCCCCAAACGACGGCATCGGCGTACTCGGTCAGACCGAGCGGAAGCGCGATAGCCATGACCTCAAGCAGTCCCATCAAAATACCGCCGATCATCGCGCCCCTGATGTTCCCTAAGCCGCCGATGATCATGACCGCCAAGCCCTTCAGTCCGACCATCGTTCCCATAAACGGGGACACCGTTTCGAAACGGATCGCGTACAGCATGCCGGCGACTGCCGCCAGCAGTGAGGCCAAGACGAAGGTCGAAACGACGACGAAGCGTACATGGACGCCCAGCAGCTTCGCCGCCGTTTCGCTTTCCGAGAGCGCTCTCATCGAACGCCCCAGTTTGGTGCTTTTCATAATATAGCTTAGGCCCAGCATGGAGACGAGCGATACGAGCAGCAGGATCATTTGCGGACTGCTGATCAGCACTTCGCCGATTTGCAAATTCGACAGGTGGATGACAGAAGGAACGGACTTGGCGTCGGAACCGGACAAATTGACGACCAGCTCGGAAATGACGATGCCAAGCGCAATTGTGCTTGCCAGCGGTGCGTAATGATAATCCCGCCGAATCGGCCGGAAACTGACGAGCTCGATCACCATGCCGAGCGCAATGGAGCCAGCCAGAACGATCGGAACGGCGGCGTACAGCGGGAGGTGAACTTTATCGATCAGGATATAGACCATAATGCCCGATGTCATGAAAACTTCGCTGTGAGCCAAATTCATCATGCTGAGTACCCCGAATATCAGGGTGAACCCGATCGCCAGTAGCGAGTACAAGCTTCCCTGCAGCAGGCCGTTAATCAACTGCTGGATCAACTCCATGGTGGCGCCTCCCTTACTTTAACGGAGCGTAGTTCCCGTCTTTTATCGTAACCGTATGCACTTCCTTGACGCCGTCGCCTTCCGCATCGATCGTCATTTTGCCTTGCGTGCCTTCATAGTCCTTCAGCTTTTCCCAGCCGGATCTCACCGTTTCGCGCAGCTTCTTCACATCGCTGTCTCCATTCAAGCCGGCGTCTTTAAGCTGTTTGGCAATAATTTGGATATTGTCGTACGCATTCACCGCATACGGATCCGGCTTTGAAGCATCCGGTGTCAGCTTTACCGCTTCCGGCTCGAACTTTTTCAGAAACTCCTGGGCTTGCGCCCGGTCGATTTCCGGATACCAGTAAGTGCCTACCACGATATCTTTAGCCGCCTCGCCGGCTAATTTCGGGAAAGCCGACGCATAGATGCCAACCGTACCGATGATCGGAACGTTCACGCCCTGCCTTCTCAGCTCTTTCACCAACCCGGCCCCTTCTTGATACAAGACGCTGACGGCGATAGCCTCCGGCTTCATGCCTTTGACCTTGGTGACGATCGCGCTATAATCGGTATCTCCTGTCTTAATAGCCAAAGGATTGCTCTTGTTGACCCATTCAAAGCCGTTCTTCTCTATCGCGACAGGCAGCACATCCACACCCGCCGATTTGGAGACGGCGTCCTTCTCGTCATAAATAACGGCAAATTTCTTGACGTTGTAATGCTTGGCGAATACCGGAAGCGCCGTATTCAGCAGCTTGTCGTCCGTCATGGAGTTCCGGAACGCCCATGGACGGTTGGCTGCGGAAATACCCGGCTTGGCGGAAGCGTAAGAGATGATCGGAATCTTCAGCTCGTTGGCGATCGGAAACGTCACCTCGGCTTCACCGCTGAAGTGGGGGCCGGAAATCGCAACGACGTTTTCCTTTTCAAGCTTCCGCGTCAACAGCACCGCCTGCTTGTTGTCGCCGGCCGTATCCTCAGTCACCAATTCAAGCTTGCTGCCGTTAATGCCGCCTGCGGCGTTGATTTCATCGACTGCGATTTTAGTGGCGATTTCCTCTTTTTCTCCGTAATCTTTCCCTTTTCCCGTTTTCGGCACAAGAAAGCCGATTTTGATCGGTTTCGCTGTCGCCGTCTTCTCCTGATTTGCGCTTGGCGCGCTCGCCGGTTTCGTATCTGCCGAGCCACAGGCGCTCAACACGGAAATGAACAAACTTGCGATTGCCGCCAGACGAACCCCTTTTTTCCCAAAACTCATTTTGTTTGCCCCCTCAAGAGTATTTGGTACCGCTTTCACTAAGAAGTATACGTCACACCTGTGTACCCATGATGAAACACGACATGATCACAAGCGTTTTATGAACTTTCGTAAAATAAACATATCATATCAGGATGTGGCAAACACGGCAGTCTTCCAGGATCATGCTTTGAAAATACGGAGCGATGGCAATGAAGTGATCCAAGATCACTTGAAGCCCTCCTTTATCGGTTGCCGGATCGGAAGCGGTTTCAAAAACCGGGCGGGGGACACCTCCATATATCATTATGTTTTTATAACTTTCGTGTTATATACATAATATAATATGATCCCCGTCACACCGTCAATGCCCAAGTTTAAATCTTTTTCACGGCGGGTGCCGCATCTACGCAAACAGGCGCACAGCAAGGCAATCTGCCTCCGGTCTTGTCCGAAGTCCGATCGCCGCGTGCCGGCTGCCGCTAATAGTGCAATAATGCGGAGCCCCAGCCTAAGCCTCCGCCGAATGCCGCTAAAGCCACGACATCTCCTCGCTTGATTTTGTTTGCCTTCACCGACCGGTCCATGGCCAAAGGGATGGTTGCGGCCGAATTGTTGCCGAAATACCGGATTGTGCTGATCATTTTATGCTCCGGGACTTCGAGCGTTCTTCCTACGGCATCAATGATTCTTTGATTCGCCTGATGCGGAATCACCCAATCGACCTGCTCCAGCGTATACCGGCAATGCTCCAGCGTTTCCATGATGCTCTGGCTCATCAGGTTGACCGCCAGTCTGAAGATGCGGTTGCCGTTCATGTGAATTTTATTTTTGTTGCTTTCATCGCCGGCCCCCGGGTACCTGCTGCCGCCTCCGGGAACGATCGCAGCGTCGAAATATTCGCCGTTGGCATGAACCGCCGTATGCAGCAGTCCGAGCGTGCCGCCGCCTTCTTCACGCGATAATACGAAGGCGCCCGCTCCATCGGCAAAAATGATGCAGGTCGAGCGGTCCGTATAGTCCGTAATCCGCGATAACGTATCCGCGCCAACGACGAGTACGTGCCGGTGCGGACCGGCTTTGACAAACTTCTCGGCGACGTGCAGCGACGCGATAAAGCCCGTGCACGCTAAATGGACGTCAAATGCGGTGACTTGCCGGCAGCCGAGCCGCTGCTGCAGCTGACAGGCTACGGGCGGAAACGGATGGTCCGGCGTTTCGGTGGCCACGATAATCATATCGATATCGGCGGCGGTAATTCCCGCGCTTTGAATCGCTTCCAGTGCGGCAAAATAGGCCAAATCGGAAGTGGCCTGATCATCCGTAACGATTCTGCGTTCGGCTATACCCGTTCTTTCGAGGATCCATTGGTCCGAGGTATCCACCAGCTTCTCCAGATCGTGATTGGTTACTATATGCTCAGGGACATAAGAGCCGGTCCCGCTGACAATCGCCTTGTACATGCGCACACCCCGCTTTGCTATTCGCCTGTAAACACAGGCTTTCTTTTCTCTTGAAAGGCAGCCAGAGCCTCCACCCGATCCTTGGTCGGAATGATGACCTCATAGGCTTTGGATTCAAAATCCAGCCCCGTCTGCAGATCGCCTCCCGCTCCCACATCGATCGCGCGCTTGGCTTGATAGACCGCAAGCGGAGCATTGTTCAATATTTCGCCCGCCAGCTTCCCGCACAGCTCGGCCAGGTGTGCCTGATCGTCGGCCACCGCGTTCACGAACCCGATGGCGTGCGCCTCGTCGGCCGTTATTTTGCGGGCGGTAAGAATCAGCTCCTTCGCTTTGGAAGGGCCGATTAACCGGGGTAGCCGCTGCGTGCCGCCCGCGCCCGGAATAATCCCCAGACTGACCTCCGTAAGCCCCATCAATGCTCCGCGGATCGCATAGCGGAAGTCGCATGCCAGCGCCAGCTCGAACCCGCCGCCGAAGGCATAGCCGCTTATTGCGGCAATCGAAGGCTGCGGCAGCCGTTCCAAGGCGCTGAATACATCGCGGATTTTCCAGACGTTGCGGCGAACCTGCTGTTCATTTAACGATTTCCGTTCCTTCAGATCGGCGCCCGCGGAGAAAGCGCGCCCCTCGGCTTCCACAATGACGACGCGGATCGCTTTCGGATCGTTGGCAATTTCGTCCAAAATATTATCCAAACAAACGAGCGTTTCATAATTAAACGTGTTCAGTTCCTCCGGACGGTTCAATCGGATGCAGCCGACATGACCCCGTCTTTCCAATAGGACAGGCTGATCTCCCACCTTCGTTCCCTCCCTACGCTTCATAGTGCCAGACGCCGCTGCGCATAGCCTTCCCGATTGACGCTTTGGACTCCGCATAATCCAACAAACCGATAATCTCCGACATGACCGCCGAGAATTCAGAATCATATTTATGCGGATATAAAACTTGCGCCAATTGAAAGGCCGTCGTGCTTCCGCTGCGAATGTAAGCTTTCAATTTCTCCGCCTTTTCCTCAATGCGCGCCAACCGCTTGCCGATAAGCTCATGAGGCCGGTCCACCGGCTCGCCATGACCGGTATAGACGATGTCCGCCTTCAGCTCCAGGCACTTCGTCAAGGACCGGGCGTAAGCAACCAGCGTCGGTATCCGATTCCCTTCCCGGTCCGGTTCGACAAAGGCGTTGCTGGAAATATGCCTGATTAGATGATCGCCGGCAAACAGCCTCTTTTCCCGCTCATCCCAGAAGGCAAGATGATCCGGCGAATGGCCGGGAACCTCGATGACCCGGTAAGCTCCGATCCGGTCCGATTCCCGGAGCGTCCGGATGGGGGCCTTTATTTTACTTGGATCGTTGTCCCTGATCGCGCGTTGAAGGCGTGCGGCATGTCGTTCTCCCGCTTCCCCGCAGCCCATTTCCCGGTATAACCGCTTGTAGAAGCTTGCGCGCATGGACAAAAAATCGGGTTCTCTCGTTAATCGCGGAACCGCCTCCGGATGTGCATAAACGGGGACATCCGTGAGCGCCGTAATCCGATTGACCAACCCGGTATGGTCCGGATGGCTGTGCGTAATTAAAATTTGCGACAAATCGCGCAAAGCGAACCCGGCTCTCTCCAGAGCGCCATGGAGCGCATCCCAGCAAGCCTCGGAGTCGTCCCCGGCGTCGATTAACGTAAGCGTACGCTCATCGGACACCAGAAACATATTGACGTCGCCCACGTCGTAAGGCGTCGGCGCAACGACCGGAATGACACGGCGGGAAGCCGTAACTTCACCGTTCATCAGATATTCACTTCCCTACGTTTGTGCTTTGAACGTCCCGATAGCCTCTCAAGCGTTCAACCATGGATTAATTTGAACCGTCTCGGCGGCCGTATCCTCTTCCAGCAGCGCGCGGGCTTCGTCCGGAATCGGCACGGCAAAGATGCGATCCCCCTCCTGCTTGACCCAGCCCCGCAATTCGTAGCCGTGCCCCGTTCTCGCTTCTCCCCGGAATACCTCATGATTCAGCTTCACCGTTCTGCGGTTGACCTCCGTTACCTCGGTGGCAATGGTGATGATATCGTCATAATACAGCGGTTTCTCGAAGGTGCAGCGCACATCGAGCAATGGGAGAATGATGCCGTGCTTCTCGCCAAGCTCGGCAGGCGGGAGACCGATGCTCCGGAAAAATTGATGGCCGGCGATATCGAACCATTTGAAATAGTTCGGATAATAAACGATCCCCGCCTTGTCCGTATCCCCGAAATTGACCCTGATTTGAAACCGGTTGCGTCTCATTCGCACGTCTCCTTATTGCCGGTTACCCAACGTTTCAAAAAAACGATATGGATTATGAACATTCATAATCCATACCGCATTCCGGCGCTTATTCAGATCGTACCGGCGGTTCCTGTTATTGGCCTTGCCAGTTCGGCTGGCGCTTCTCCAGGAAGGCCGCCAAGCCTTCCTTCGCATCGGCGGAACGGAACAAGAGGTTTTGCAGCTCGCCCTCGTAACGGATGGCAACGTTGAGCGGCATTTCGATCCCGTTCTGGATCGACAGCTTGATGTTCGAAACGGCGTACGTGGCGCTGTTTGCAATTTTACGCGCATACTCCAGCGTCTTCTCTCTCGTCTGTTCTTGCGGGAACACTTTATTGACAAGTCCGATATGAAGGGCTTCCTCCGGCGTCAACAGGTCGGCCGAAACGTTCAGATCAAGCGCGCGCGACGGCCCGATCAGGCGGGCAAGGCGCTGAGTGCCGCCCGTTCCGGCAAGCACGCCGAGCGTCACTTCCGGCAAACCGATCTTGCCGGCTTTGTCGCCCATGAAGCGCAGGTCGCAGCCGAGCGCCATCTCCAGACCTCCGCCAACCGTATGCCCTTCGAGGCAGGCGATGAACACTTGCGGCGAGCGCGCGATTTTATCGAGCGTTTCGTTGCAGAACAAGCAAAATTGCGTTTTGAACTTCGGATCGGCCGCTTTCAGGAAGTTGATGTCCGCGCCGGCCGAGAAGAAATTCGGCGTATCGCTCAGCAGGACCGCGACTTTAATGGAAGGATCGAAGCGGATATCGTCGATCGCGGCATTTAATTCTCTGTAGAAGTCCAGACTGTAAGAGTTCGTTTTGTTGATATGAAGGTGAATTTCGGCAATTCCGCTTTCTTTCGTCAACGTTAAATTTTGTCCCATGATCAGTTCCTCTTTTCTTATATGGATTAGAGTCCGAATAAATTAAGCGGCTTCGGCCCGACGTAAGAAACGACGCTTTTCGTTTCGGTATACAAGTTGAGCGTTTCAAGAGCCAGCTCGCGCCCGAAGCCGGACTGCTTATAGCCCCCGAACGGAGTGCCGGGAAATGCCGAAATCGGTGAGTTGACCATCACGATACCCGCCTTGATCGCGCTTGCCACGCGATGGGCTTTGCCGTGGTCCTTCGTCCATATCGCCGAACCGAGGCCGAAGATCGTATCGTTGGCCTGACGGATGACGTCCTGCTCATCGTGAAACTTCATGACGACGACGACCGGTCCGAAAATTTCCTCCTGCGCGACGCGCATATCGTTGCGGACGTTGCCGATGACGGTCGGCATGTACCAGTGGCCCTTCTCGAATTCCGGCCCTTCCGGACGTTTGCCGCCGAGCAGCACTTCCGCCCCTTCTTCGACCGCAAGTTTTACATACCCGTCAATGACCCGCTCATGGCTAGCCGAGATGACCGCTCCCATATGCACGCCTTCGGCGAACGGATCGCCGACGCGCAGGCGCTTCGCCTTCTCGATGAACTTCTCCATGAACCGGTCATAAATGTTCGCGTGTACAAACAAGCGGGACCGCGCTTCACAGGATTGGCCTGTATTATAGAAGATTCCGTATAAGGAGCCGTCTACCGCACCGTCGATATCGCAATCGTCGAACACGATGTTCGGCGATTTCCCGCCGAGCTCCAGCGTGATCCGTTTTATCGTTTTCGAAGCGCGCGCCATAATGTCTTTACCCGTTTCCGTTTCGCCGGTAAACGCAATCTTGTCGATGCCCGGGTGCTCCGTCATATAGGGTCCGATTTCCGAACCGCTGCCTGTAATAACGTTGACCACACCCGCAGGAACGCCGGCCTCCTGGCAAATCTCCGCAAGCATGTAAGCGGTAATCGGGGTAGGGCTGGCCGGTTTCAGAACGACCGTACAACCGGTAGCCAGCGCAGGCGCAATTTTCCAGGCGGCCATCATCAAAGGATAGTTCCAGGGAATGATTTGTCCGCATACGCCGACCGGTTCCTTCACGGTATAGTTAAAAAATCCGTTCGGCACTTGATTGACGTCTCCGCTTTGCGTCATGGCTGCAGCCGCGTAAAACTCGAAGTCCTCTATCGCTTGACCGATCTGCCCCTTGGCGGCGCTGACCGTTTTACCGCTGTTCAGCACTTCCGCTTTAATTAATTCCGGCAGGCGCTCGGTCATGATGCTCGCGATTTTAATCATGATCTTGGCTCGGCGAGCCGCATTCATTTTCGGCCATTTGCCTTGCTCGAACGCCGCTCTCGCGGCGGCAACCGCCTTATCCACGTCTTCCCGGTTCGCTTTGGCGACCGTGCCGATCACCTCGCCGGTGGCAGGGTTGAACGTTTCAATGACTTCCCCGCTGCTGCTTTCCACAAATTCACCGTTGATGAATAAAGGATAATGCTGCTTCATCGAACCTACCCCCTCAGTCCCATTTTTCCACAATTGTGGCGATTCCCTGGCCGACGCCGATACACATGGAAGCCAAGGCATACCGGCAATCCCGCCGTTTCATTTCGTGCACCAGCGTCGTCATGATCCGGGCGCCGCTGCATCCCAGAGGATGCCCGAGCGCGATAGCCCCGCCGTTCACATTGACCCGCTCCGCATCAAGCCCGAGCTCCTTCACGCAAGCTAAAGACTGCGAGGCGAAAGCTTCGTTCAATTCGACCAGATCGATCTGGTTCGCGGTGAGTCCCGCCTTCTGCAGCGCTTTGCGGACGGCGGGTATAGGTCCCACCCCCATGTAATCGGGATGGACGCCTGCCGTCGCCGAAGTCACGATCCGGGCTATCGGCCGCAAGCCCAGCCGTTCCGCCGTCTGTCTCTCCATCACGAGAAGCGCGCTCGCTCCGTCGTTGATGCCGGAGGAATTGCCGGCCGTTACGGTGCCGTTCTTGCGGAACGCGGGCTTTAATTCCGCCAGCTTCTCCAGCGTCGCATCCGCCCGCGGATGCTCGTCGGTATCGAACAGAACCGTGTCGCCCTTGCGCTTGATCGGGAACGGAACGATCTCATCCTTGAACTTTCCTTCGCGGATTGCCTGCTGGGCGCGCTGCTGGCTGGTCAAGGCGAATGCGTCCTGTTCCTCGCGGCTGATCCCGTATTTGCTTGCGACATTCTCCGCCGTCTCTCCGAGCGTGATCGGCGGGTATTTCTCTTCCATGACCGGATTTACAATCCGCCAGCCCAGCATCGTATCATAGAGCGTCTGGTTGCCTCGGGCCCCGGAATGCTCCGGCTTGAGCATGACATAAGGCGCTCGGGTCATACTCTCCGTGCCGCCGGCAATAAACACGTCCCCGATATCGGCTTTGATCGCGTTCGCCGCCTGATTGACGGCCTCCAGCCCCGATCCGCACAGTCTGTTCACGGTAACCCCGGGTATCGATAAGGGGAGACCGGCCAGCAGCACCGCCATGCGGGCCACGTTCCGGTTATCTTCACCCGCCTGATTCGCGCAGCCGAAGAACACGTCTTCAATCCGTTCCGGCTCCACCCGGCTGCGGTTCAGCAGCTCGCGAATCACGTGAGCCGCCAGATCGTCCGGCCGCGTATCCTTCAACGTTCCGTTGTATTTGCCGATCGGCGTTCGAACGGCATCCACAATGACAGCTTCCCTCATGATGGAAACTTCCTCTCTTCCGGGTAAGTGTAAAATCCGCGGCCGCTTTGAAGGCCGAGCCGGTTCGCGTACAGAAGCTTCCGCAGCAGCGGCGCGGGACGATAGCGGTCTTCGCCGATTTCGCGGTGAAGGCCGTTCAGGACGGCGACAATATCATCCACGCCGACCGTATCCGCCCATTCCAACGGCCCCATCGGATAGTTCGTTCCTTGTCGCATCGCCGTGTCGATGTCCTGCGGCGATGCGATGCCTTCCATCAGCCCGAAGGCCGCTTCATTGATGATCAGGGACAAGATCCGCGCATAAACCAGGCCGACCTCATCCTGCACCGTCTCGGTTTGTTTCCCCAAGGCTTCAAAAAAACGGGCGGCCTGGCGTAATTTCGATTCCTCCGTCTGCAAGGCGGGAGCGATTTCAACCAGCTCCGACTTCTCGATCGTAGCGAACGCCGAGAAGCCGACTAACCGCGTGGAATCTTGAAGCCAAGATGCGCTTTCGGTCGCGCTGATCCCGAGCACGGTGGAAAGAATCAGCGTATCCCCGCCTGCGGCATAGGTTTCCGCCGATGCGAGATTTGCTCTCTTTTGCGCCAAATCGGCATTCGTCGTCTCCACGATGACGTCCATCTCCCGTTCAAGGCGGCTGCCGTCCGACAGCTGCACGCGTCCCGAATCGGAGCAAAGCTTGCGTAATGCCGCTGCCAGGGAGTTATTCCCCAGAATAAGAACGTTAGGGAGTTCCCTCATACGAATAATACCCCTCTCCGGTTTTTCTCCCCAGCCGGCCCGATTGCGCCATGCGCTGCTGATAGTAATGGGGACGGAAGCGCGGATCCCCGTAAAAGGCTTCATACACCGACACGGTCGTGGAGAAGTTGATATCGATCCCAATTAAGTCCTGCAGTTCAAAAGGCCCCATCCGGAACTGCCCGCTCCGCTTCATAATGCGGTCAATTTGCTCCGCCGTGGCAATGCGGTCCCCGAGAATGCGAAGCGCTTCGTTGTAGAAGGGGCGCGCCACCCGATTGACGATGAAGCCGGGCGTGTCCGCGCAAGATACCGCAGACTTCCCGATCGACGCGGCGAACTCAAGCAGCGCCCGTATCGTTTCCTCGCTCGTTCGAATGCCCTTCACCACCTCGACCAGCGGCATGAGCGGGGCCGGATTGAAGAAATGCAAGCCGGCCACCCGAGCCGGAAGACTCGTTTCGGCTGCGATCGCCGTGATCGAGAACGAGGACGTATTCGACGCCAATATCGTTTCCCCGGGACAGCTTTCGTCGAGCTTCCGGAACACATCCCGCTTGATGTCCATCGATTCGGGCACCGCTTCGATCACGAGCTGGCATTCCTGCATATCCGAGAGCCGCACCGTTGTCCGGATGGCGCCCTTCACATCTGCGGCCGCTTCGGCCGACAATTTGCCCTTCTCCGCCAATCGGTCGATTTGCCTGTCTATGGCTGCCTTGGACTTGTTGACGATTTCTTCGCTTCGATCGAAAAGAACGACCTGATAACCGTGCTGAGCCGTCGTCTGCGCGATACCGGCCCCCATCGTGCCGGAACCGATGACCCCAACCGATCGTATAACCATGTCCCTCACTCCTTATGATTCGTCCGGGTGCTCCTCTTGCCAACGAACGAATTCAAAGACGCTTTTACATGCGTTGCAATAATATTGGCGGACGAGCTGGGCCGTGCCGAACGGCGCGATCAGCGTGACGTCCTTGGATTCGCAGAAGCAGCAGAACGGTTCGGCGCATCTCTCTTCCCGGTCAACCATGGGCCGCCGTCCTATGCGCCACGTCCGCCTCGATCATTTGATCGAACCGGGCGGTCAACGCCGTGCCCGCTTTCATGTAACCGCTTGCATAAAGCTCTTGATCCGCCTCCAGCTTGACCAGCCATGCGCGCGCTTCGGCCACTCTTTCCTGCAGCGCTTCACGAAACTTGCGCGGTACCGCCCCTGTATCGTTCGCCAGCTGAACCGCCCAGCCTCTACAGTAGGCGACATGATCGCCCTGCTCTCTCAGCAGCTTATGAATGCGCATGACGATATCCGGGTGACCGGCTTCAAACATCGCCTGAAGGACCAAATTAAAGCTCACGTTGATCGTGTAAGCGGATGCAATTAATCCGATCCAATCGGTCGTGTTCCCGGCGAAACGGAACGCTTTACCCGTCTGGTCGCGAACGTCCTGCTTCTTTCCGGTTAAGCCTTTCAGATCGAAGGCCCAATTATATAACAACCTCGCATGACCGAGTTCACCTTGCGCCATCGCAATCGATGACAGGCTTGCTTCCAAATTCGGCCCGCCGACCCCGATTTCCACCAATCGGTCGCCCAGTACAAACTTATTGTCCGCGATCGTCTCCACGATGTGAATAAAAGAGTCTCTGCCTTTCGTCATCGCCCGTCACCCCATTTTTCGAAAAGCCCTTCAGGCTGTCGGATCCAAGTCATTTCCTCTCTCGGAACGACGCACATTTCCACCCAATCTTCCTCGTCATACACGAAGGTCGCGTATACCTTCGCAAGCTGGTCCGTCTCGGCCGCAACGGTGCCGACCATGACCAAGTCGTCGCCGCGTTTAATCCTGGTAAACACGTTGTATTCCTTCTTCTGCTTGCTGCTGCTGTTCATCGCGCGCTAACCCCCCACGTTTTTAATTTCTCGCGAGCAGCCGCCGAAAGGCGATCTACGGTCCAAGGAGGGCTCCAAACGACATTCATGCGCACTTGTTCAACTCCGGGTTCCTTCAACAAACGTTTTTGAATATCGCCCTCAATCCATTCCATACAAGCACAGGAGGCGGCGGTATAGGTCATCGTCACTTCCGCTTCGCCGTCTTGAACCGAAATCCCGTAGATTAATCCCATATCGACGACACTGACCGGGAATTCCGGATCCATCACTTCATATAGAGCATTCCAGCAGCGTTTCTCGATCAGGCTAATCTCGCTCATCTCAGACCACCTCTTGGCGAAGCGCTTCCAGTTCGTGGGCCCCCCGTTGAATGCGGTTTACAAATTCCTGATTGCGCGGGCCTCTGTTCTTAAAGCGCTGAATCACGTTATCCCAGGTATCCGGCTGATCGTACAGCCATTTCTTCTGGTCAGCATCGAATTTGCACGGGAACGGTACGTCCAGCACGTATTTCTGCTGCGCTTCGTCGTAATGCGCCGGCGGCTTCAATCCGATTGACTCCAGGAACGGAACGGCCGTCGACAACCATTTTTGGCGAAGCCCGTCGTTCGTCTTGCCTTTGAGCTTATAGTCAAGCTGCGCGGAGCGGCTCTTCAATTCGTCGGAAACGCCGAAGAACTCCAGCGCCATCAGGAACATCCAATCCATCGCTCTGCGAACCTGGTCCGCCGTCTCCGGATGGTCCATGGCCGCCTTCAGAATGATTTCGCCATTGCGCAGATGGAACAATTCCTCTTTATCCACTTTCACAAGCGCCCGCTTCCACGGTCCGTACGAGGTATGCTCGAAAGCGTCGCCGAGGAGCGTATAGCCTGCGCGGTCAAACAAAGCGTTGAACATGCCGAGCTCCACCCAATTTTCCAGCTCGAAATCGAAGGCGTACGGATTTTTCCACTTGTTGGCCGGCCGGTCGTACACGATGGAATCGACATTTTCCCCAAGATCTTTCAACAGGCGGTACGCGATATGCGCGTGTCCGATTTCATCCTGCATGATCGCCAGCGCCGTAATTTTGTGGTTCAGCGTAGGAGCTTGATCATACACGGTCAACAAGGGCGGTACGCTTAACAGCTCCGTATCGCCGACAATAAGCAGTGTTTGTTTTAAGGCTTGCAAATACGCCTCATCCATATCCTCCATACGTTCAACAAAAAAACCGGCATTCACTTTTTCTTTGAGTAAAGCGGAACGATCCATAACATTCACCCCATTACGTTTATTTCACTTTCGTTTCATATACATAATATATCAACGATCCAGTTTGTAGTCAATACGTTTATTTTACGTTCGTGATAAAAATGTAATAAAAGATCCCCGTTCGTCAGAAACGGGGATCTTTGGGGAAGCGCCAAGATCATGCTATAATATAGGTTCATTCAAAACCCGGAAGGAGTCCATCACGTACATGGCATCCCCACACGATTTTGTCGTATCGGACGAATTATTGCAAAAATACGAAATGACCCGAACGGAATTGGCGAATCGGCTGAACGCTCATCTGCAGCATACTTTATTGGGAGCTCTGGACATGCGTTACGCCGAACTAAGCACGGATCGGGTCGTCATGCGTATGCCCGTCAGTGCAAAAACAAGGCAGCTGTTCGGATTTTTGCACGGCGGAGCCTCGGTCGCGCTGGCCGAAACGGCCGCCTCGGTCGCTGCCTTGCTCAATATCGACTCGCGTACGCACGCCGCCTTCGGAATGGAAATCAACGCCAACCACATCCGCAGCAAAAAAGACGGCACGGTAACTGCCACAGCGGTTCCTTTGCACAAAGGACGCACCTCGATGGTATGGGATGTCCGGATTACCGACGAGCAGGAGAACCTGATTTGCGTATCGCGGTGTACGGTTGCCGTCGTCCCTATTCGCGAAGCCGATCAGGAAAGCTGGCCCGCATTTCCGTAGTAATAATGCCTGCCCTCCCGGATCTCGCTGGACAAGCGTCCCGCATCCTCCAGATACACCAAATGCGCCAACGTTTCCGCGAGCGCAAACCGCCATTGGTGCGCGTTTAATTCCCTGTGCCCGAACAAAACCAGGGCCGTTTCGTATGCGGTTCGGCCGCCGGAAGCGAGCTGAAGCACACGTTCAAGACGGCCTTCATGATGCGCCAATATTTCATCGATCCGCTGCCGCGTATCTGGAATGACGTCCGCATGAGACGTTAAAGCCAGCTGAATGTCCAGCGATTTCAGCCGGTTTAACGATTCGATGTACAGCTTCAGCGGATTGGGCGAGGCGTTCGGCCATCGGCTGATATTCGGAGTAATTTTGTGCAAAACGTGGTCGCCGGCAAACAGCAGCTTATGTTCGGGCTGGTACAAGCATACATGCCCGTCGCTATGCCCGGGGGTAATGAGGATGTCCCAGTCCATGTCGGCCAGCCGCACCGTTTGCTGCGCGAGCGGCGTAATGACGGGGAGCCGCACCCCGCCGGACAATACTTTCATTTGCGCCTTAACCTGCTCCGCCAGCTCATCCGGCATGCCGTGCGAAAGGCACATCTGCCTGACCTCCTCGGCTTGGGTGCTCCCGGGTGACCATACCTGCTTCGCCATGGTCATTTCCTGGGGGCTCATGTAGACGGGAGCTCCCGTCCAATCTTGAAGCAGCCCCGCTAAACCGAGATGATCCGGGTGAAAATGCGTCACGTACAGGCTGTGCACCGCTTTCGGGTCGATCCGCAGCCGGTCGAATACCGATTTCCAGGCTCGAACGGCCTCCTCATGCTGCATCCCCGCATCGACAATGCTCCACCCCCTGCGGTCTCGAAACAAATAGCAGTACACAAACTTCATCGGGAACGGCACCGGTATAGGAAGGCGGAATAATCCCTCCCGAATCTCACGGATCTCCATCAGGTTCTCTCCCTCTTATTCATTCGTCCTTAACCTTGGAGCGGAACGGGCGGCCGAAGTACAGAATGGCTTTTCACATCGTAAACCCCCAAAGGAACAATACGCAGACCGGGTAAAAAATCACAGGTCAAAAACAAGAGCGTGTATAAAATGTCATGAAACGGATAGCCTAGCCTCTTCAAAGCGGCCAGCAATTCATTCTGGTAGTTGACGGCTTGAGCAAAGGACGTATGATCCGTCATCATGCCGCCGACCGGCAGCGGAATCTCAAGCGCGAGCTTGCCGTCCTGTACAATGGCGATGCCGCCGCCCATCTCATGAACGCTTGCCGCGGCGCGAGCCATGGCTTCCGGGTTTTTGCCGATCGCGAGCAAATCCGTCGGGGTGTTGTACGTGGAAGCCATCCCCTCCAGCTTGTCGGCAAATCCTTCGATCAGTCCGTTCGTTCTCCACTTGCCGAAACGATCGATCAACGCCACATGCAGCAGCCCGTCTTTGCCGGCAATGTCGGCATACCCGTCCTTGGACGGAAGCGTCGTCTCCATCCCCTTCGTAATGACGGTGCTCCGGAAGCCGATGACGGGAACAGGCACATCCGGGTTCGGATGAGGGAAGCTGTATATATCCGGATTCGCCAGAACGGACTTCTCCACCTCCAGGCATCGGCCGATCCTATACCGGCTCCAGTCGATGTGCGGCAGCTCCTTCTGCAAACTTCCTCCCTCGAACACCGTCTCGCCGCCGGAAATGACGAGGCTCGGCTCGAATTGCTCCAAATCCGGCAAAATGATAATGTCCGCTCGCCGCGAAGGCGCAATGCCCCCGATTTCTTCATCCAGCCGCAGGAAGGTAGCTGCATTGACCGTTACCAATTGTATCGCTTGGACAGGCGGCAGTCCGAGCCGGACCGCTTTGCGCACCAGGCCGTTGACGAAGCCTTCTTCCAGGATAAATGCGGGATGCGGGCCGTCCGTCGTCATCAGCAGCCGGTGCGTGTCGACCTTCCCCTCCGTAATCGCCTTAATCAGCTCTTCCAAATCGGGACGAAGCGAGCTGTTTCTCAGGTTGGTCCATAACCCGAGTCTTAACCGGTCCAGCGTTTCCTGCGCGGTGATCGCCTCGTGGCAGGCACTGATGCCGGAAGCTGCAATCGCATTCAACTTCTCATAGGAGCAGCCTGCCGTATGTCCATCCGACAATTTCCCACGCTTCTTCGCGTATTCAATCGTTTCAATCAGAAAGGGGTCGCCCTCATACAGCAGAGGCCATCTCGTGACTTCCGCGGTCCCGACGACCTCCTCCATATCCAGCAGCATCCGCAGGTCAGCGTGGTTAAACCAGTCCCGCTCCCCGATGAATTCCGCCTGCGAAACCAGACGCGCAAGCCAGAGCTGGTTGCCCGGCAATTCGCGCAAATCTTCCACCATCCGTTTAAAGCCCTGTGCACCCATATGCAAATAGAAAAAGAGATTGTCGTTCACTATCGTCGTCGTTCCGGTCGAGACGCTTTGAGCGGCCAGACTGACCGGATTATAGATGACCCATGGATGGGCATGCACTTCGATAAAACCCGGGCAAACGAATTGGCCTGCGGCATCGATCACGCGCGTGTTCTCGCCGACCATCGCGCAGCTCTCCCCGACATAGGCGATCCGGTCCTTATACACGGCAACGTTCTGCGGCAGCAGCTCGCCCGAATACACATTGACGACTGTGCCGCCCTGGATAAAGAGATCGGCCGGCCGCTGGCCTTTCGACACTTCGATGAGTTCATAACGATTGGCTCTCCAT
Source organism: Paenibacillus sp. EPM92 (assembly GCF_016586185.1). Taxonomy (NCBI): domain Bacteria; kingdom Bacillati; phylum Bacillota; class Bacilli; order Caryophanales; family Paenibacillaceae; genus Paenibacillus; species Paenibacillus sp. EPM92. The sequence goes on along the minus strand of NZ_BCPS01000064.1, from coordinate 17,199 downwards.
TTCAACGTGACAACCTCCTCCTATATGGCAAAGTCCCCCTATCCAAGCGAGAGGGGGACTTTGCCCATATCCGAACAGCCTTGTTCGGCTATCCGGAGCCTTACATTTCCACAAAAGGATTAATCGCGTGTTCGCGGTCGCCGACAACTTCATGCCCCGGGGCCTGCTCGATGACGGATTCAAAATATCGAACCGCCCCGACCGATACGATTTGGTGAACGCTTCGAAACAATTCCCGTGCCGTATTTCCCGTCCAATCGCCCGGCAGCAGCTCGGAAGGAAAGAGCGGATCCAGGAAAAGGAACTTCCGGTATTCATGAACAAGCTCCGTCCGCTCAATAAAGCAATCCCGGTCCGTCAAGGAATTGTCCCATATCCGGGCCTGAAGCTCGGCGAATTTCTCCCGGTATTTCTGGATGAAAGGAACATACTCGTTCGCAATCGCTTCAAAATCCCAGCCGCGCTTCACCACTTCGCTGTCGCTGTGAGACATGACGGTGCTTGCGCTAAACAGCATCGTGTAGGCTTCCAATTGATACGTCTTGATCATTTCGAGCGTCTGCCGCTCGAGCGGGTTCGGGCTTACCCAGGTGCTGTTGGATATCATGCCGAACCCGGTCCAGACCAATTCCTTGCGGACTTGATTTCTCAGCTCCCGCTTCTCCTCCGGCATGGAATACGTAAGAATGCGCCAATAGCCGTCCCACTTGTGAGGCGTTATCGTATACACCTTCTTAACCCCGTCTTCGATTCTTCGCTTGCCCTTGTCCGTTAACCGGTAATAGCTGTTCAGCCCCATTTTGCGAACTTGAAAAAGCTCCTGCTGAACCATGCGAAGCGTCGCGCCGCGGACGGAAGACTCGGAAATGCCAAATTCACCCATCAGCTTAATCAGGCTTCCAATCCAAATTTCCCCTCCGTAATATTGAACATAATCGCCGAACAACGTAAACATCAGTGATCTGGGCTTCATGCTGGGTTCTCCTTATATACGACCATTTTTCGAATTACAATCACTGATACTAGATTATGCCAGTTCGTTTACGAATTCAAGGCGTTTCCGGCGAGAAATGGACGAAGGCCCTCTTCAGAATGATTAAGATCCGGTCCGTAATTTAAAACGCTGAATTTTACCCGACTGTGTCTTCGGAAGCTCATTCACAAACTCGATCAGCTTCGGGGATTTATAGGAGGCAAGCTCGTTCTTGACGAAAGCTTGCAGCTCGGACTTCAAACTTTCGTGAGCAACGATCCCCTCCTTCAGTACGACATAAGCTTTCGAGACCGTAAGATCATCCTCCAGCTTCACTCCTACGACGGCAACCTCGAAAACGGTTTCATGTTTGATTAAAGCGTTTTCAATTTCAATGGGGGAGACCCAGATGCCATTCACCTTGATCATGTCGTCCGACCGTCCGCAGTACCAGAAATAGCCATCCTCATCCATATAATATTTATCGCCGGTATGCAGCCATTCTCCGATAAACTTACGTTTGTTCTCCTCATGCAGGTTCCAATACCCGTGGGCGATGCTGTCCCCCTTCACGAGCAGGTCGCCGACCTCCATAGCCGATGCGGGCATCCCGAGTTCGTTCACGACTTTCGCATCGTATCCGGGAACGATCTTGCCGGTGCTGCCTGGCCGAATATCCCCGATACCATTGGACAAAAAGATATGCAGCACTTCCGAAGAACCGATGCCGTCCAAAATATCAAGGCCGTACAGCTGCTTCCATTTCTTCATGAACTGCGCAGGCAGCGCTTCTCCGGCCGATATGCAGATTCGCACCGAGGAGAGATCGTATTTGCGCTGCGAACGTTCTGTCAGATCGATCATCGATCCGTATAAGGTAGGAACGCCAAAAAACACGGTCGGCCTGTATTTCTCGATCGTTTCGAGCACAACATCGGGCTTCGGACGTCCCTTAAGCAGAACGGTCGAAGCGCCTGCGCCGAACGGGAAATACATGCCGTTGCCTAACCCGTAAGCAAAATATAGTTTGGAAGCCGAGAACGTGATATCGCTTTCGTTCAATTGGAGCACATTTCGGGCGTAAGCGTTAAAGGCATACTCCATATCATGCTGCAAATGAATGATCCCTTTCGGATTGCCTGTGCTTCCGGAGCTGTACAACCAGAAGGCGGAATCGCTGTGCGTCGTATGCGCCCCTTCCAAGTTCGTCGATTCTCCGTTCGTCAATTGACGGTAATCCATCACGTCGGCTTCATGGTTAGCGCTTTCATGAATGACGATTACATGCTTGACATAACGCAACCGATCCCGGATGTCGCGGATTCGATACCATAAGCTTTGATGGGCCACAATGACCTTGGCTCTGCTGTTATTCAGAAAATACTCGTAATCTGCCGGAGCCATCGCCGTGTTGACCGGAATAGGAACGGCGCCGACCTTCACGGCCCCGAAGAAGCTTTCCACGAATTCCGGCGCATCGTCGCATAAGAGCAGCACACGGTCTTCCATCGTAATGCCCAATCGGAGCAGCGCATTGCCGAACCGGTGAACCGCCTGCTGCAGCTCGTCGTAGGTGATGGAGATATCCTGGAAGTAGATGGCGACTTTATGTCCTAGCCCGTTTTCCACATTTCGGTCTATAAAACGAGAAGCGGCATTATAAGGCAAACCCATTCCTTTCAACGTATCCATTGCATCCTCACCTTCAATCTGAAGTTGAGCGGCAATATTCTTTTTTTAGTCTGTCATCTAAAAATATTGCCGCGCAAGTACGCTCTCCACCATACTTTTCGCAAGATAGGCTCTGTTATTGTCCCTTCCAGTTCGGTTGACGCTTCTCAAGGAATGCGCTCAAGCCTTCTTTGGCGTCTTCCGAACGGAACAGCAGGTTTTGCAGCTCGCCCTCGTAACGAATGGCAACGTTCAGCGGCATTTCGATGCCGTTCTGAATCGACAGCTTAATATTGGATACGGCATAGGAGGCGCTGTTCGCCAGCTTCCGGGCGTATTCCAGCGTCAGCTCCCTTGCTTGCTCCTGAGGGAACACTTTGTTAACCAAGCCGATCTCAAGCGCCTCCTGCGGCGTCAGCAGATCGGCGGATATATTCAAATCAAGCGCGCGGGAAGGACCGATCAGACGGGCCAAACGTTGGGTGCCGCCCGTGCCGGCAAGAACGCCCAGCGTAACTTCAGGCAATCCGATTTTACCCGATTTGTCGCCCATAAACCGGAGGTCGCAGCCGAGAGCCATCTCCAATCCGCCGCCAACGGTATGCCCTTCCAGACAAGCGATGAACACTTGCGGCGAGCGCGCGATTTTATCCAATGTTTCGTTGCAGAACAAACAGAATTGCGTTTTGAATTTCGGGTCCGCCGCCTTCAGGAAGTTAATGTCCGCACCCGCAGAGAAAAAATTCGGCACGTCGCTCATCAAGACGGCAACCTTGATGCTCGGATCGAAACGGATATCGTCGATAGCCGCGTTAAGCGCTTTGTAAAACTCAAGGCTGTAGGAGTTCGTTTTGTTGATATGAAGATGAATTTCGGCGATGCCGTCTTCCTTCTTTAGCGTCAGCAAGCTTTCTTGTTTCGTTTCAGTTGCCATAGGGTATAGCCTCCTCTTAATATTATGTTTTTATTTCAACCGTCTACAATACATAATATACACAATTAACCGTTTACATTCAACAACTGAAAATCAACCAAACCACGCGTATATATGCGGAAAATAGGAGTAAATCTTGGATATGCTCCCTTATTCTCATATATTACGTTTTTTAGACGAATGTTTAATAAACATTTCACGCTCTCTTTTCGGTCGAATGCCAAATGGGAACGATCCCCTCACTCGCATAATTATTCCATGTCCGTATGGCAATTCCCTGCTGAACGGTCTTCCAACTTTCCCGCATTCCGGTTGGGTAGGCGCGCAATCTACAAAAAAAAGCCTGAATCATAAGATTCAGGCCTGCTGTTGAAACACCCGTATGTTTTTTATCCCAACCATCAGCTCACTTCTACTGCACCATATCCCACTCGTGAACTTCATAGGAGCGTGCGCCGGAACGCACATAGGGATCGTTCTCGGCCCACGTCCGCACGTCTTCTATCGCCTCGGCTTTATAAATGACCATACCTCCCCAGCCATCGGCAAACCGGCCATTGGCGAATATGTGCCCCTGTGCACGCTGCTCTGCAAGGTAGGCCAAATGCTCATTTCTATGCATCTGGCTTTTTTCTGCATCAAGCATCGGCAAAAAAACGACGAACATTTTCATGACGGAAACCTCTTTCTATACGTTATCTTTCAAGCAACCTCGTACGAAAATGGAAGCTGCATACTTTTCTCGTTATACATATGCCGTCAAAAATTTTCGGACGATCTCTAGGACGTCAGGCGTCCAGAAGCGGATGCCGTGCCCGGCGCCTTTCACTTTGTAGAACGTGACGTCTTGTCCCGCTTCTTTCAACGCTTCGTACAGCAATACGCTTTGATTAAACGGAACCAGCTCATCCTGGTCTCCGTGCATGATCAGGAACGGCGGCAACGCTTTTTCCCTGGAAATATAGGTGATCGGATTCGCTCTCGAAACTTTGTCCGGATGCTCCTGAATAGGACCGCCGATAAGCAAGGATTCAGGCGAGTCCCCGGCATCATGGTCCACTTTGGAAGGATACTTGTTCATTTGCAGCAAATCCGTAGGGCCGTAGAAATCGACGACGGCTTTCACTCCGCTGGACTGCTCCGTATACCGGTCCGATTCGAACTCCGCAAAACCTTCGCTTACGCCGACTAAAGCGGATAGATGTCCGCCCGACGAATCTCCCCATACGGCAACCCGTGCAGGGTCAATCTGATACTTGTCGGCATTGGCCCTCAAATAGCGGATGGCTGTCTTAACGTCTTGAATTTGTGCAGGAAACGTTGCTTCGAGGGAATGCCGGTATTCGACACTCGCCACAACATACCCGTGATGGGCGAAGTCGGACAATTGAGGAATAGCCATATACAGACTTTGAGGAAGCCAGCCCGATCCTTGTACATACACCAGTAACGGATAAGGCCCCTTTGCTCGGGAAGGCATGACGATATTTATCTTTAAGGAGCGGTCTTCGTATTGAGCATACTCGATATCGGGCAAATATACACACGCATAGCCGTCATTTTGATCGCCATATACGATCTGCATGCCCTCCGGACTTTCTTGATCTGCAGGAACATGCATATCCCTGAATTTTATTTTCGGTGCAGACATCGGCCGGAGCTCCTTTATTCTGTATTGGGTAACGTCCACAAACTAAAGCAGCCTTGATCTTGTAGACCAGATCAAGGACGCTCAAGCGACTCCCGTTAAAACTCCATAGGCAGTCCGATATAATTTTCCGCGAGACTGGTCGATGCGGCACGCGAAGACGTGACGTAATCCAGCTCGGCCAATTGAATACCGCGTTCGAATGGTGTATGTCCCATGTCCCGGTGCAGCATCGTGGTCATGAACCAAGAGAAGCGCTCCGCCTTCCAGATGCGCCGCAAGCAAATTTCCGTATACCGATTGAGGATATCCGTCTTTCCAGCCTTGTAAAACGCTTCAAGCCCCCGCGCCAGCACTTGCACGTCTGCCGCTGCGAGATTCAGCCCCTTAGCCCCTGTCGGCGGCACGATATGAGCGGCATCGCCGGCCAAGAACAGTCTTCCGTACTGCATCGGGTCGCAAACGAAGCTGCGCATCGAAACGATGCCTTTTTGAAAAATCGGACCTTCGATGAGCTTAAACCCGTCCTTCGTCTCAAGCCTTGTGTGCAGCTCGGACCAAATCCGGTCGTCGGACCAGTTGTCGATATGGTCTTTGGCGTCGACTTGAAGATACAGCCGCTGAATTTGCGGGGAACGGGTGCTGACCAGCGCAAAGCCCTGTTCATGGTTCGCATAGATGAGCTCATGCGATGATGGAGGCGCTTCCACAAGGACGCCCAACCAACTGAACGGATAGATCTTCTGATATTCCTTGCGGACCGATTGCGGGATCGCCGGACGGCTCGGGCCGTGAAACCCGTCGCAGCCGGCAATATAATCGCATGCGATCTCTTGCAGTTCGCCGTCCTTATTCGGGCGGAATCGTATTTTGGGCGCGCTTGTATCCACATCGTGAAGACTTACGTCTCCGACATTGAAGTAAATTTGGCCCCCTGCTTGAAGCCGTGCCGCAACCAAATCTTTAATGACCTCGTGCTGCGCATAAACCGTGACATACTTGCCCCCGGTGAGCTCGTGAACATTGACCCGATGCCCGGTTCCGTTGAACCGCAGCTCAAATCCTTCGTGAAAATGCCCTTCTTTCATCATTCTTACGCCTACGCCCATCTGATTCATCAGATCCACTGTACCTTGTTCGAGCACGCCTGCACGGATCGTTCCCTCGATCTCCTCGCGGGTCCGGCTCTCGATAATAACGGACTCGATGCCTTGCAAATACAGCAGATGGGAGAGCAACAGCCCGGCAGGACCGGCTCCGATAATGCCAACCTGAGTACGCATAAATACCTCCTGTTGCTCCTTGATAGCGGTTATTATTTGTTCATCAGGGATTGAAAACCTTTCGCTCCGTTGATTGCCGGAGGCCACTCACATAAGTCGAACGGATAATCCGTGCCCGGCACAACCCGATCCTCTCCGACCAATTCCACCAAGTAGTTCAATCCATCGGGATTCCAGAGCACCGTATCATACCAGAATCGCCGGATCTGCTCCTGCGGCGATTGCTGCAGGTGGGCGAATGCCCCGCCCCACTTCTCATACCCTTTGGCCAGCCTTCCGATTTGGTAAGGAAGAAAGCCTCCGCCGTGCGCAAGCAGTACTTTTGCGTCCGGGTAACGTTCAAGCGTCCCGCTCAGCAGCAGGTCCGTGGCGCTAACGGTCGTTTCCCACGGTACGCCGATCAGGTTGGGCATCATCCGTTTGCTTAATCGCGGATCGGTGCACAACAAGGGATGAACGAATACGACGGCTTTCCGCCGGTTGGCCGCTTCCCAGAAAGGAGTGAAGCGCTCTTCGCTTAACAGGTGGCCGGACCAGGAGGAGGCCAGGATGGCTCCCTGAAGTCCGCCGTCCATGGCCCGCTCCAATTCCCGGGCAGCCGCCTCCGGATCGTTCATCGGCAGCGTAGCCAGTCCAGATAGTCGGCCCGGATGGCTCCGCGCCCACTCCGCCAAGCTATCGTTATAAACGGCAGCCAGCTCCTTGGTGATGTCCGCTGGGAAATCATACAGAAACAGCTGGGGGATCGGGGAAACCAAGGAGTGGACAACCCCTTGCTTCCCCTGCTCTTCCAAATATAGAAGCGGATTCACGAACGCTTCCTTCAGCTCGAATTCCCAGTTTCCGTTGACGCTCAGGAACTCGGCTTTGTTCGGGTCCTTCTTGACCCAGCTGGCGTTAACCGAAGCCTTGTTCTCTTGCAGCCACCGCAGCACGTCGGGAGGGATAAAATGCGTATGAATATCGTACATCTTCAAGACCTCCAGGTAAGCTGATGGATACGTTTTACTTCCGTCTCTCCGATACCGGAACCCCGGCGATACCCCAGTGCGTCTTCGGAACTTCCGTGACGAGCACCCGGATATTTTCTTTCGGGGCATCCAGCTCTTCGGAAACCGTATCGGTCACGCGGGCAATCAGGCTTTTCACTTTTTCAGGCGGACGGCCTTCCAGAATCTGAATGTTAATAATCGGCATATCTGATCATTCCTTTGCTATTCTTTTACAATAAAATCGACGGTACCCAGTCCATCGAACTTGGCCGAAACGGAATCGCCCACATTCAGCATGACGGCGCCCGTTATTCCGCCGCTCAAAATAATTTGTCCGGCTTTCAGCTTCAGCCCTTTTCTTGCGAGCATATTGGCCAGCATCGCGACGGAGTTCGCCGGATGCCCGACGACAGCGGCTCCTGCGCCAAGATCCTTGATTTGTCCGTTAATGCTCAACGTAACACCGAGTAAGTCCAGCTCCAGATTGTGGGGACGCTTAATCGTGCTGCCAAAGAAAACTCTGGACGAAGAAGCGTTGTCTGCAATGACATCGGGAAGCGTAAACTGGAAGTTTTGGTAACGGCTGTCGATGATCTCGAGCGCAGGCAGCACGTAGTCCGTAGCCGCGAGCACTTGAGCTCCCGTAATGCCGGGGCCCTCGATATCTTTGCCCAGTACGAAAGCAATCTCCGCCTCCACCTTCGGGTGAATGAGATCGCTTATGGCAAGCTCCTGACCGTTCACTACCATATAATCGAAAATATATCCGTAAATAGGCTCGTTCACATTCATTTGCTTCATCTTCGCTTGGCTGGTTAACCCCATCTTCGGACCTACGATGCGGTAGCCTTCTTCCAGCTTCATATGCACCAATTGCTCTTGAATGGCATAACCGGCTTCAACGGTCAAATCGGGATGCTCGTTCGTTAGCTTGAGCACCTCTTTTTTCTCCACTTCCGCATTAATCAGGAAGCGGGCGAGGTCTTTGATAACAGTCTTATCCATCTTCGTCCTCCCGAATTTGTTTAGTTGCGTTGTTTGGCCAGCTCTGCGGCCACATCCACGATCATATCTTCTTGACCGCCAACGACTTTACGCTTGCCCAATTCAATTAACACATCCCGCGAGTCGATGTTGAACCGTTTAGCCGCGCGCTGTGCGTGAAGCAGGAAGCTCGAGTATACACCCGCGTAGCCAAGCACCAGATTATCGCGGGTAATTTCTTGAGGAACCTGCAAAATCGGCGCAATCACTTCTTCTGCGACGTCCATAATTTTATAGAGATCGATCCCGGTCCGGATGCCCATATGCTCAAGCACGGCAATCAGCACTTCCGTTTGCGTATTGCCTGCGCCGGCTCCCAGGCAGCGGATGCTGCCGTCGATGCGTTTGGCCCCTTCTTCGATCGCAGCCAGCGTGTTGGCCATGGCCAGAGACAAATTGTTATGGCCGTGAAAGCCGACGTCCACCTGCAGGCTTTGACGAAGCGCGCGAACTCTTTCCTTGACCTGATGCGGGAGCAAGGCCCCTGCGGAATCGAACATGTATACCGCATCCGCACCGTAGCTTTCCATTAATTTGGCTTGCTCGACAAGCTTGTCGACCGGCGCCATATGCGACATCATCAGGAAGCCAACCGTTTCCAGTCCCAGCTCTTTAGCCTTGGACAGATGCTGCGCCGCAACGTCCGCTTCCGTCACATGCGTTCCGATCCGGGCCATCTTGACTCCAAGCTTGGCCGCTTCCTTCAATTCATGGACCGTACCGATGCCCGGTAATACAAGCACCGCGATTTTGGAGTCGCCGCTGACGGAGACGGCCGCTTCAATTAGCTCCATTTCATTCGTATGGGACAAGCCGTATTGCAGGGAAGAGCCGCCCAAGCCGTCGCCGTGGGACACTTCGATATAGGGGACGCCCGCTTCGCCGAGCGCCTTGGCCACCTTCGCGACTTGCTCAACCGTATATTGATGGGCGATGGCATGGCTGCCGTCGCGGAGGGCCACTTCCGTAATCAGTAGATCGCGTTCTGTCGTCATCTTCGAGCTCGCCTCCTTACTTAGTCGTTTGGGCCAGACGGTGGCGTGCGATTTCTTCCGCCACTTTGACCGCAGCTGCCGTCATAATATCGAGATTGCCGGAATAGGTAGGCAGGTAGTCGCCCGCCCCTTCCACCTCGAGAAACACCGTTACTTTGTTGCCGTCAAAAATCGGAGCCGTCCGAAGCCGGTACCCCGGTACGTACGATTGAATGGAGGCTACCATCTCTTCGATCGAGCGGCTAATCGCCTCTTCGTCCATCTTGTCGGGGTCGACTAAGGCATAAACGGTATCGCGCATCAGAATCGGCGGTTCGGCGGGGTTCAGAATGATGATCGCCTTGCCCTTCTTCGCTCCACCGATGCTTTCGATGCCGTGGGCCGTCGTTTCCGTAAACTCGTCGATGTTGGCACGGGTGCCGGGACCCGCGCTCTTGCTGGAAATGGTCGCGACAATTTCCGCATATTCCACCGGACACACCCGGTTCACAGCATGAACGATCGGGATCGTCGCTTGACCGCCGCAGGTGACCAAATTGACGTTATCCGCTTCGATATGCTCCTTGAGGTTGACCGTCGGTACGACCAGCGCGCCTACAGCGGCCGGCGTCAAATCCATGGCCAGCTTCCCTGCGTTTCGCAGCGCCTTCGCATGACGAATGTGGGCTTTAGCCGAAGTGGCGTCGAATACGATATCCGCCAGCTCCGGTCTTTCCAGAAAGCCCGGCAGACCGTTCTCAATGGCAACGTATCCCCGTTCTTTCGCACGAGCCAATCCATCCGACGCCGGATCAATCCCGATCATCGTCGTCATTTCCAATACTTCGGACCGCTCAAGCTTATACATTAAATCCGTGCCGATGTTGCCTGAACCAAGCACGGCGACTTTTATCTTGGACATGACATGCACCATCCCTTCATTATGTGTCCTGAAACCAAATGGCTTTAACCTTCGAAGCTTACGCTGACCTCGCCCAAGTGGGCAAGCCGCGCGCGGAAATGATCTCCCGGCTTGGCATGAACAGCTGCGGACAACGCGCCCGACAAAATCACTTCGCCGGCTTTCAGCGTAATGCCGAACTCGAACAATTTGTTGGCGAGCCACGCCACGCACGCTGCAGGATCTCCGAGAGCCGCGGCGCCTACGCCGGTATTCATAATCTCGCCGTTCTTATACAGCACCGAACCTACGAGAGTCAGATCGACGGCATCCGGCTTGACCGGTTTGCCCCCAAGGACATAAAGTCCGGAGGATGCGTTATCCGCAACCGTATCCTGGAGCTTGATCTTCCAATCGGCCACCCGGCTGTCGACAATTTCAAGCGCAGGCAGCACGTAATCGGTTGCGAGCAGCACATCCAGCGCCGTTACGTGCGGGCCGATCAAATCTTTCTTCAGCACAAACGCAATTTCCGCCTCGACTCTCGGCTGGAGCAAGCGGGAGAACGGAATGACTCCGCCGTTCTCCACAACCATATCGTCCAGCAGATGTCCGTAATCGGGCTGATCCACCTTCAGCAGCTGTTGCATCGCCAAGGAAGTCAGACCGATCTTCTTCCCTACGATGACGCTGCCTGCCTTCACTTTCTTATCGATATTGATAAGCTGCACCTGGTAAGCGTCTTGTATGGTCAGATCGGGGTCTAATGAAGTAAGCGGATCTACGCCCTTGCCTTGCCGGACCGCCTGCTCCAAATGATCTGCATAGTTGATCCATTTGCCATCCATTCGATTGTACCACCTGTCTGATTAGAGTTTGATGCAAATATTGGTTAACTCGGAGTAGAACTCGAAGCTGTGTACGCCTCCCTCGCGCCCGATGCCGCTTTGCTTCATACCGCCGAACGGCGTGCGAAGATCGCGGAGGAACCACGTGTTCACCCAGACGATACCGGCTTCGATCTGACCGGCCACCCGGTGCGCCCGGCGCAAATCGTTCGTCCATACGGAGGCGCTGAGCCCGTAATGCGTATCGTTAATTTGCTCGAGCACTTCTTCTTCCGTATCAAACGGAATGACCGTAACGACCGGTCCGAAAATTTCTTCTTTGACGACGCGGCAGTCGCGAGTGAGCCCGGTAATGATCGTCGGCTCCAGGTAGTAGCCTTTCTCCAAGCCTGCCGGACGTTTGCCGCCGTGCAGGATCGTGCCGCCTTCTTCGACGGCCAGTTTAATATAGCCGGTCACGCGCTCATAGTGCTCTTCGCTGATCAAGGCGCCGACTTTCGTCTTCGCGTCGAACGGATCGCCGACGACCAGCTCCTTCGTTTTGGCAACGAATTTATCCAGGAACGCTTCATAGGCGGAACGTTCAACATAAATTCTGGAGCCGCACAAACATACCTCGCCTTGGTTGATAAAGCTCGATTTGAGCGTCGTCTCGATCACTTCATCCAGATTGGAATCGGCGAAGATGACATTCGGATTTTTGCCTCCGAGCTCGTAGGACAACCGTTTCAACGATTTGGCTGCGGCAGCCATGATGATTTTCCCTGTCGTCGTTTCTCCGGTAAAGCTGATTGCATTCACATCCGGATGCTCGGTCAAGGCCGCGCCCGCCGAATTCGGGCCGAAGCCATGCACCAGATTCACGACGCCGTCCGGCACGCCCGCATCGCGGCATATTTCGGCCATTACCGTCGCCGTCATCGGCGTAAGCTCCGCCGGCTTCATGACGACCGTGTTACCGGCAGCAAGCGCAGGGGCCAGCTTCCAAGTCATCAAGAGAAGAGGCAGGTTCCACGGGTTAATGAGCCCGATAACCCCGACCGGACGGCGGATGGCATAGTTGATCGCCACATCGTCCATTTGGGTCGCTTCGTTCGTAATCGTGCGGATATAATCCGAGAAGAAGTGGAAGTTATACGCTGCCCGCGGAATGTCGATGCTGCCGGACAACCAGGTCGGTTTGCCGGTATCCAGCGATTCCAGTACGGAAAGCTCCTCTTTCCGCTCCAGAATCAGATCGCCTACCTTGCGCAGGATGGCGATGCGTTCATTCGCGGTCATCTTCTTCCAAGGACCGTTCAGCGCCTTACGGGCGGCTTGGACCGCCAGTTCGATTTCGGCCGCTCCACCTTCCGCAACGGTCCCCAGCTTCTCTTCCGTCGCCGGATTGATATTGTCGAACGTTTTCCCGTCAAGCGAAGGTACAAATTGGCCGTTAATAAAATGTAAACAATCGATTGGTTTCACCTTGGTTTGCTGCATGTCGAATTCTCCTCATCTATCTATATAATTTAAGATACGAACGAAATAATGGCGTTGGCGCTGCCGGAAGATTGGCCGTAGCCCCAGAACTCCGCGCGCTGCTTATCATCCAGCACACCCAGCAAAGCGGCCAAATGGCGGCCTCCCGATTCAACACCAGCGATTCGCGCGTATTGGGTCAACATTTCGCGGGCAGCGGTGTAATCTCCATTCATTAAATAGCCGATGAATTGGTTATCCATCGCCTGTTCCGACCGGGTCGGCATATGCTCACGGCCCCGGACCAGGTTGTGGGACAAGGCGCCGCTGCTGACGAACACCGCCCGTTTCTCGCTTTCCCTCAGCACTTTGCCGATTTGAAGGCCCCATTGATACGATTCTTCCAGGCTGGAAGCCAAGCACACCGATAAACTGATGACGGAGATGTCCTGGTTCGGAACCATGTAACGAAGCGGAACAACCGTACCATAATCCCAAACATAAGTCGGATCGTTGATCTCCAGAATGGGAATACCGGCCGCTTTGCCCGCAGCCACCAGCTTGCGAGCCAACTCCTCATCGCCTGGATAGTCATACGGCACATCCGAGATAAGATCCGGGCACTCCATCGCCGTCAAGATTCCGGAATGCCTCGGGGTTGCATCCACGTAGTGATGAAAGGTTGCCGGAAAGTGACAAGACATCAGCACAACTACATCCGTCTTAAGCTCCTTGATGCGGTCCCGCATCTGCTTGAGTCCCTTAACCAAATCCTGTTGGAAGTCAGGCGTATTGGGTTCATGACAAATGCTTGGAACGTGCGCGGCTAACATAGCCATTTCCAAAGACATATGATCCCTCCCTAAATTTACCTTGATGAAAGCACTTACAATGGTTATGATTCAATATTACTCACTTCCGGTTCTGCAATCAACATCGCCGTTCCTCTATATGCAACGAGCTTGATTATTTTTTTCTCCTTCCTTTCGCCGTTCCGCTCATGCTATACTTGTTTTCAAAAAAATTCGTGCCGTATTCTTGTATAGGCAACAACAAACGAATGAGGCCATGTGGGGGATTTGTATGCCTGACAAACCAGCAGGGGAATCTACGCTTTCATCCGTCAAAAATTCGCTGCGGATCTTGAATAGCTTTACGAACGAGGAGCCTGAAAAACGGGTGATCGATTTAGCGAATGAGCTTCAGCTTGGAAAAAGCACCGTTAGCCGATTGTTAAGCACGCTGGCGAGCGAGGGCTTCGTCACCAAAGACCCCGAAACCCAGAAATACAGGCTGGGCTTACGGATCCTTACGCTAAACAGCATTGTCATTGCAAACCTGGAGGTTAATAAGGAAGCCCGTCCGATTCTCCGCAATCTGGTGAATGAAACCGGAGAAGCGGCCCATATTGCCGTATTGGAAAACCAGGAGGTCGTCTATACCGAGCAAATCGAGTGCTCCCATCCGGTACGTATCCTGTCTTATGTCGGACGCCGCAACCCGGTTCATTGCACCAGCTCCGGTAAACTTTTGTACGCTTTTTTAGACCGCGTGGCTATCGTGAAGCTGCTGCAGCAAGAACTGAAGGCGTATACGCCTAATACGATCACCGATCCTGATATCTTGAAAAAGGAACTGATGGAAATCAAACAGGCGGAATTTTGCTACAGCGATTGCGAGTTTTTACAGGACGTCGTCTCCTTTGCGGCTCCGATCCGCGATTATACGGGAAAGGTGATCGCCGCGATCTCTTTGGTAGGCCCGAAGCACCGGATTCTAAAGCATCAGCATTCAACCATCAAAAACAAGGTGATCAAGGCGGCCAAAGAAATTTCCAGAAATCTCGGGTATATGGCGTAAGGAAAGAGGGGCGGCTCGTGTGACAAAATTTCATTACGCGTGGATCATTCTTTTCATGTCGTTCGCAGGCGTATTGGGAGCCCAGGGAGTCCGTTTATCATTCGGTGCCTTTGTCGAGCCCTGGCAGCAGGCATTTGGCGTAGGCCGCGATTCGATCTCTCTCGTTTCCGCCGTCAGCTTTATCGTTTACGGGGTGACCGTCCCCATCTTCGGCAAACTGACGGACCGCTTCGGGGTTACGCGCGTGTTTGCATTCAGCGTGTTATTTACCGGCCTATGCACGATCGCCGTCGGCTTTACAAGCGACTTGTGGGAGCTTGCCCTCGTATACGGCGTTGCCGCGTCCATCGGATTCGGCGGCGCGTCCGGCGTCGTTGCGACCGTTGCGGTTACGCGATGGTTTGCCGCCAAGCGCGGCCTCGCTTACGGCATATTAGAGGCGGGCTTCGGTGCCGGACAGATGATCATCGCACCCGCTTCCCTGCTTCTGATCCATTCGATCGGATGGGAGCGCACCTCCGTCTATATGGGCTTGATGCTGATCGTCCTGTGTCCCGTATTGCTCGCTTTCTATCGTTCCAAACCGTCGGAGAAAGGCATGCTTCCCTTGGGGGGCGTGCAGGCTGAAGAGCCAGCGCCAAGTAGGCTTGAGCCTGCCAAGAAAGCTTCGACCCTGCACATCTTGAAGCTGCGTTCCTTTTGGCTGCTGTTCATTCCCTTCTTCATTTGCGGATACACCACAACCGGGCTGATGGATACGCACCTGATCGCTTACTGCAGGGGCGCCGGATACTCCACGGCTTTAACGGGAACCGCGGTCAGCGTGCTGGCGGCTTTCAATATCGTCGGATGTCTGCTATCGGGTAAAATAGCCGACCGCTGGAACCCTGCGATGATTTTAACCGTGTTATATCTCATTCGCGCCGCCACGCTGCCGATTCTCTTCCTGACATTCGATCCAGTTTGGCTGCTGGTGTTTTCCATTCTGTTCGGACTTGTCGATTTCGCCACGGTTGCTCCAACGACACTTTTGACCGCGGACCTGTTTCAAACGAACTCGCTTGGGCTCGTCCTCGGTCTTCTCACCTTGGGCCATCAGTTCGGTTCGGCCCTCGGAGCTTATTTCCCGGGCTGGCTGTATACGCAAACCGGCAATTACACGCTGCCTTTTCTTACGGCGGCGATTCTGCTCGTCTTCGCTTCCCTGTTAAACCTGATGTTTCCGCAAGCCGTAACGAAAAAAAGCGACCTTCCCTGCTGAAGGTCGCTTTCTTGTTAACGTATATTCGCCCGTACGGCGCGATGTTTATCTTATGCTTACCGGAGCGTGGTTATGGCTGGCTATAGAGGCGAGACAAGCATCGATCACTTTCATGTTACGGATGCTGCCTTCCGTGCCGTATCTTGGTTTGGTCCGGTCCAGAAGGCAGCTGGAAAGATGCTCCACGCCGAGCTTATAGTAGTTGCCGTAATGTCTTTCCTCCTGCATGTTCCCTTGCTGATCCGTCAGTTGGATAAGGCCTTCGCCGTCCGTTTGCGGGATGAAAGCTTTCGGAACGCGAATCGTCCCCCGGGTCCCTACAATTTCATACTCATGGCGCGTGGACATATTCATTCCGCAGTCAAAATAGGATTTCGTGCCGTTCGCAAAGTCAAGTATGGCAATAGCTGACAAATCAACCTGGTGGGACGCTGAAATACGGCCCCAGCTGGAGACACTTTCAGGCTCGCCCATGATTTCCCTAATCGCGTGGATACAATAGCAGCCGATATCGTATATACTTCCGCCGCCATTCTGAGGATGGAGACGGAAGTTGCCTTCGAGCTTTTTCAGCATAAAGGTAAAGGAGGAACGCATCAAGACGACCTCGCCGATGGCGCCGGATCGAACCATCTCTTTGACCCTCTGGTGCTGCGGGTGGAATTGATACATCAAGGCTTCCATAAAAAGAACATGATGCCGCTCGCATACGTCGATCATTTCGCTTGTTTCCCCAGCGGTCAATGCCGCCGGTTTCTCGCACAATACATGTTTGCCGCGAATCGCGGCAGCTTTCACCCATTTCGAATGCAGTCCGTTCGGCAGAGGAATATAAACCATGTCGATGTCCGGGTCATCCAACAGCTCCTCGTAAGTTCCATAAGCTTTAGGAATCCGGTACTTTGCGGCAAACTCCCGCTCCTTCCCGCTCCCGCTCGCAATGGCTGCAAGGGTGGCGTTGGAAGCCGATTGGATCGCAGGTATGACTTGAGTCTCGGCAATTTCCGCCGTACCCAAAATTCCCCAATTTATTTTATCGCTCATCATATTCCCCTCTCCTCGTATAGTATTTCTTGAAGGCAGTTACTTGGCCGATTTCCAGTCCCCTAGGGGACTGGAGGACGCCTTCAAAATTTCCAGCTTGCTCTTTGAAAATTGAATTGGGACTGGACTTTTCGAGATGCTTCCAGATAATAATTCTTAGGGTTATTCGGGGAAATCCTTCTCTCTCCTGTAGCATCGACTACTCTTAAAGTCTGCTTCCTCGGCTCTCGCTTGAACTTCTAACCCGCTGGCTGTCCCCTTCGGCAACCCATGCTCGAAGATAGCAGCTTCGAGGCAGCTCATAG